>DATFML010000274.1:0-2357 GCA_035266965.1 Gammaproteobacteria bacterium | reverse complement strand
CGCGGGCGGGCCGGCAAGCACGCCCTGGCCCGCATGCGGGCGGCTTACGAGGCGTATCGTGGGCCGGACGGGCGCGTGCCGGCCACCGTGGAAGCGGTGTACGGCCATGCCTGGGGCACGGCGGCGCCGGGGTCGTTTCACAGTGAAGACGGCAGCGTGGTGGTACCCCTGTCGCGGCTGCGGCGCCGGTCCGGCTGAGGTCGTGGCGCCCGTGTCCGGCCATTGCACGCGCAGAGCGGCTTTTGCACGGTACGGGTCGATGTTTTATATTGACGCCCCGGTAAACGAGACGCTGACTTCGGCGAACGCACGGGGGTTGGGATGACGACTCCCCATAACCAGTCGGCCGGCGACACGGTGTTTGTGATCCGGCCCAATGCGTCGCTGACAGGGCCCCAGGCCCGGCTTTTTCTGGCACTGACGTTCCTGGTGATGGCGGTTTTTTCCGCGTTGTGGGCGTTTGCCGGCTACTGGCTGGTGGTGCCGTTCTCGGGCCTGGAGTTCGCGGCGCTGGCCGGTGCCTTGTGGCTGTCCATGCGCTTGAGCCGGTACCGCGAGGTGATCGCCTTCGAGGGCGATGAGCTGATTGTCGAGAAGGGCCTGTACCGCGCCGAGAGCCGTTTCGTGGTAAAAAGGGCGTGGGCCAGGATCGGGTTGGAGCGAGGAGACTACCGGACCAGCCCGAAGCGGCTGCTCGTATCGGCCTCGGGCCGGCGTTGCGAGATCGGCAGTTGCCTGACGGACGAAGAGCGCGAGGCGCTGGCAAAGCGATTGCGCGCTTTCGTCGGACCAGGCGCGACCGCGCCCTCGCTGAAGCGCGGTTGACGACTATTACAATGAGGCGGGGCAAGCAGGAGTTCGAATCGATGGGCACGAGCCTGTTCAAAAAAGCGGCGCCATTGGCGACCGGGGCGGCGGCGTGGGCATTGTCAGGCGCCGCCCAAGCGGTGGATTGGAACATGCCGTATGGCGTGACCAATACCGCGCACCGCACCTGGGACCTGCACATGATGATGTTCTATCTGTGCGTGGCCATCGGTGCGATCGTGTTCGGGCTCATGTTCTATTCGCTGGTGGCGCACCGGCGCTCGCGCCACCCCGAGCCCGAGCAGTTCCACGAAAATACCGCCGTCGAAATCACCTGGACGGTGATTCCGTTCCTGATCCTGATTGCTGTGGCGATTCCGGCGGCGGCGACGCTGGTGCATATCGGCAATGACAGCCATCCGGATATGAGCGTGAAAATCACCGGATATCAGTGGCTTTGGAAGTACGATTACCCGCATCAGAACATCAGCTTCTACAGCCGCCTGGACTGGAAAAGCGATCAGGCGCGCATGCTGGGTTCCAAGCTGAGCCCCTTCGACGTCAAGCACTACGACCAGAACGTGACCCACCCGCTGGTCCTGCCGATTCACAAGCGCATTCTGCTGATGGTGACGGGCGGCGACGTCATCCACTCGTGGTGGGTGCCGGCGCTGGCCATCAAGCGTGACGCCATTCCCGGTTTCATCAACGAGCAGATTACGACCATCAACAAGCCGGGCACGTATCGCGGCGAGTGCGCCGAGCTCTGTGGGCGCGGCCATGCATTTATGCCTATCGTGGTCAAGGCGTTGCCGGTGGACCAGTACGACGCCTGGGTCAAAAAGCAGGGCGGCCACGTGCCGTGGATTAAAAGCGCCGGGCAGCCGGCGGGTGGTAAAGCGAACTCGGCGGCGAAATCTTCAAAGAGCTGAAGGCTTCAAAGAGCTGAGGTGTGATGCCTCGACGGGGCGATTGAGGGGTAGGAGGACGTTTCATGACAGAGGCTAGTGCCAACACCGTCCATGAGCACGGACACGAGGCTCATGAGCATCATGGGCCGCCGCCCGGGCTGATGCGCTGGGTGCGCACCACCAACCACAAGGACCTGGGTACGCTGTATCTGTGGTTCAGCTTCACCATGTTCATGGTGGGCGGCCTGTTCGCCCTGATCATCCGGGCCGAGCTGTTCGAACCCGGCATGCAGTTGGTCGATCCCTATTTCTTTAATGAAATGACTACGCTGCATGGCCTGGTGATGATCTTCGGCGCGATCATGCCGGGCTTTGTGGGGCTGGCCAACTGGATGGTGCCGATGATGATCGGCGCGCCCGACATGGCCTTGCCGCGTGTCAACAACTGGGGCTTCTGGATTCTGCCGTTTGCCTTTTTGCTCCTGCTGTCCACGTTGTTCATGCCGGGCGGCGGCCCGGCCATGGGCTGGACCATGTACGCCCCGCAGGTGCTGCAGACCGGCATGGCGTTTCCCTTCATGGTGTTCGCCATCCACCTGATGGGGGTCAGCTCGATCAGCGGCGCGATCAACGTGATCG
>DATFML010000273.1:0-2100 GCA_035266965.1 Gammaproteobacteria bacterium | reverse complement strand
GATGCGGTGGAAGGGCGCCGGTCCAACGCGGCCTGAAACGGTCCAAGGAGATTCGAGCCATGACACA
This sequence comes from Gammaproteobacteria bacterium, assembly GCA_035266965.1. Lineage (GTDB taxonomy): Bacteria > Pseudomonadota > Gammaproteobacteria > DATFLG01 > DATFLG01 > DATFML01. The sequence goes on along the minus strand of DATFML010000273.1, from coordinate 2,033 downwards.
TTCCACATCGGGCAGCATCAAGCTTTTCGCGTTCGGCACCGGCTGGGGCGTCCCCTTCGCCACGGCCGCTCCGTTTCCTCTCAAACTCGCCACCTGGCTGCGCATGGCGGGGCTGGCGTTCGAGGTCGTGGTTGCCAACGATCCGGGCAAAGGTCCCAAGGGCAAATCCCCCTGGATCGAATACGGTGACGTGCGGATGGGCGACTCGTCGCTCATCGTCGAGCACCTGCAGGAACGTTTCCGCATCGACCTGGACGGCCATCTCGATACCCGTCAGCGCGCGCTGGCGCTGTGCGTGCAGCGTATGCTGGAAGAGCATTACCATCAGTGCTTCGAGCATCAGCTGTTCTTCGGGCGCGGCGGCCCCGAACGGGTGGCGGAGTTCGCGGGCACCATGCCCGTACCCCTGCGCTGGCTGGTGCCGACGGTGCTCAAGCGCGCCTTTGCCAAACAGCTCTACGAGCGCGGCATGGGCCGCCATTCGGAAGCCGTCATCATCGACCAGGCCAAGGCCGACCTGGATGCCCTGGCCGAACTGCTGGGCGACCAGCCGTACTTGCTGGGGGATCGGCCCTCGTCGATCGACGCCTGCGTATTCGGCTTTCTGGGTGTGTCGCTCTACGTCGAGGGTGATAATCCGCTGTATCGCTACGGCGCCGCCCAGGAGAACCTGATGCGCTACTGCGAGCGCATGCGGGTCCGCTACTTTCCCGAGACGCTGACCGCGCTCGCCCCCATGTTCCCGGCCGACGCCGGTGCCGTCGGAGCGCACGCGGGCCGCGGTCCGGTGCCGGTGGCGGGGTAGTCGGTCAGAAGGGAGATCGAAATCGGGGAAACCTCAGGGTCTGTCCCCGATTTCCTGCTTAGCCGACGTAGGGCGCAATAACCGAAGGGCATTGCGCCGGAGCGATTGCTCGGTGTTCGGCAAAAATCTGGTGCAATGCGCTCCGCTTATTGCACCCTACAATGCTGCGGTTGAGGTAGGGTGCAGAAGCGTAGCTTAGACAAGCAAAAGAGACGCAGGGGTATTGTTAACCCCTACGTTCCCTTTGGCTCGTTCGGGGCCTGGTCCCGACAGCCGAGGTAGGGTGCAATAAGCGCAGCGCATTGCACCGTTTGACAGTGGTGCGTGGTGCAATGGCCTTGGGTCATTGCACCCTTGTACTAAAGATCTGCCTGAAGGCCGAGGGGGTCAGATCCTGTCTCAGAGGATCTGACCCCCTCGGTGGTCAGGCCGCCCGCTGATCCTTCTCTTTGCCCTGCTGAACCGCTTCGTCCAGGCTTTGGGTCTCGTACGGCCAGTTGCGGATGCCGCCGTCCAGGGACAGCACGTCGAACTGGTTCTGGGTGAGGATCAGGGTGGCGACGGCGCTGCGGGCGCCGCCGTGGCAGTACACGATGTACGGCTGGCTCTTGTCCAGCTCGTCCATGCGGTTGCGCAGCTCGAACAGCGGGATCAGGGTGGCGCCGGGGATGTGGTGGTCGTCGAACTCCTCCGGGTAGCGCACGTCGATCAACTGGTGGCCGGTCTCCGCCATGGTCCTGGCCACGGCCGGATTGACGGTCTTGATCAGCGGGCTGCTGATCAGCTCCTGGAAGGCTTCTTCGTCCAGCACCAGCAGCTCGCCGCCCTCGGTCATCTTCACCGACTCGTTGCGTTGGCTGCCGGCGATCAGGGCCTCGCAGCCGAAGGCGTCGCCCTCGCCGATGTCAGCGATCTTCTGGGGCTCGTCGTCGTAGATGCCGCGCTGATAGACCTCGGCTTTGCCGCTGACAATGACATAGTAGGCGTCGCCTTCCTCACCCTGCTGGATGACGTACTCGCCGGCTTTCACATGCTGGGTGCGCATGCGGTGAAAGGCCATCTCGACGGCTTCCAGGGGCAGGCGGCGGAACACCAGGGAGTTGCGCACCTTCTCCAGCAGCTTGGCGGTGTCGTCGCCGGCCTCGTCCAGCATGTTCACCACCTCGTCCCAGGAGATGAGGCTGTCCAGCAGGCCGCGGTCGGCGTGGCAGATGATGGAGTCTTCCCT
>DATFML010000272.1:0-4454 GCA_035266965.1 Gammaproteobacteria bacterium | reverse complement strand
CGGACCGGTTCGCCAACGCACCGGACCGCGAGCGCCGCCTGGCCATGGAACGGGCCGCCCAGCTCAATGAAGCATTTCGCGTGCTGCGCGATCCGCTGGCGAGGGCGCGCTATCTGTTGGAGTTGCGGGGTCATCGATTCGATGACGAGCACAGCACGACGCGGGATCCCGAGTTCCTGATGGAGCAGATGGAGCTGCGCGAGGCATTGGCGGAAGTGCGCGACAGCGCCGATCCGCTGGCCCGGGTCAGCGATTTGATGGACCAGATTGCGGCGCGCCTGAAGGCCATGACCGATCAGCTCGGCGAACTGCTGGGCGGGGATTCCGCCGAAGCGCAGCAGAGGGAGGCTGTGCAGACCGTGCTGCGTATGCAGTTCTTCCGGCGGCTGGAGGAAGAGGCCCGCAATCTGGAGGCCGATCTCGAAGACGAACTCGATGCGCCCTGAGCGTTGCTGAGCGCCGGGCACACCGCTTCCCACAAGCGACTGAACTATGGCTCTACTGCAGATATCCGAACCGGGGCGTTCGACGGCGCCCCATGAGCATCGTCTGGCCGTCGGCATCGACCTGGGTACCACCAATTCCCTGGTGGCCTCGGTGCGCAGCGGCATCGCCGATACCCTCCCCGACGCCCGGGCCCGTCACCTGCTGCCTTCGGTGGTGCGCTATCTGGCCGACGGCGCCCGCGTGGTGGGACACGATGCCAAGGCGGTGGCGGCCGAGGATCCCCTCAATACGATCGCCTCGGTCAAGCGCCTGATGGGGCGTGGGGTGGAAGACGTGAAGGCCCTCGGCAACCGCCTCCCCTACGAATTCGTCGCGGGTGACTCGGGTATGCCGCGCATCCGCACCGCTGGCGGGGACGTGAGCCCGGTGGAGGTGTCGGCGCAGGTCCTCAAGGCGCTGCGCGAACGGGCCGAGCAGACCCTGGGCGGGGAACTGACGGGCGTGGTGATCACGGTGCCGGCCTACTTCGACGATGCCCAGCGCCAGGCCACCAAGGACGCCGGTACCCTGGCAGGCCTCAATGTCCTGCGCCTGCTGAACGAACCGACCGCCGCCGCCGTGGCCTACGGCCTGGACCGGGCCTCGGAGGGCGTGATCGCGGTCTATGATCTGGGCGGCGGCACCTTCGACATCTCCATCCTGCGCCTGAACAAAGGTGTGTTTGAAGTGCTTTCCACCGCCGGCGATTCCGCGTTGGGCGGCGATGACATGGACCGGGCGATCGCCCGCTGGATCATGGATCAGGCCGGTATCGGCGACGATGCCGACCACGCCCAGCTGCGCCGGTTGCTGCGCGACGCCTGCGCTGCCAAGGAGGCCCTCACCGATTCCGAACGGGTGGATCTGAAGGTCGAGCTCATGGATGGCAGCCACTGGGAAGGCGAGCTCACCCGCAGCCAGCTCGACGCCCTGGTGGATCCCCTGATCCGCAAGACCCTCAGCCCCTGCCGCCGGGCCCTGCGCGACGCCGACCTGACGCCCGAGGACATCGGCGAGGTGGTGATGGTGGGCGGCTCCACCCGGGTACCCCGGGTGCGGGAGCTGGTGGGCGAGTTCTTCGGCCGTGACCCGCTGGTGGACATCGATCCGGACAAGGTGGTGGCGGTGGGCGCCGCCATCCAGGCCGATATCCTGGCGGGTAACAAGCCCGAGGACGAGATGCTGCTGCTGGACGTCATTCCGCTGTCCCTGGGACTGGAGACCATGGGTGGGCTGGTGGAAAAGGTGGTCGCCCGCAATACCACCATTCCGGTGGCCCGGGCGCAGGAATTCACCACCTTCAAGGACGGTCAGAGCGCCATGGCCCTGCATGTGGTGCAGGGCGAACGTGAGACGGTGGAGGCCTGCCGTTCCCTGGCCCGCTTCGAACTGCGCGGCATTCCCCCCATGGTGGCCGGTGCGGCCCGCATACAGGTCACTTTTCAGGTGGACGCGGACGGACTGCTGAACGTGACCGCCCAGGAACAGACCAGCGGCGCGCACAGCAGCATCGCCGTGAAGCCGTCCTACGGGCTCAGCGATCAGGAAATCGAGTCCATGCTGCGGGACTCGATCAGCCATGCCGAGGACGATCTGGACGCGCGCCGCCTGCGCGAGCGGAAGGTGGAGGGCGAACGGGTCCTGGAGGCCATCCGGGCGGCGCTGGCCGCCGACGGCGACGCGCTGTTGGAGGCGGCTGAACGGGCGCGCATCGACCAGGCCACCGAGGCCTTGGCACAGGCGTGCCAAGGCAGCGACGGCCAGGCCATCAAGGCGGCGATCGGGCACCTGGAGAAGACCAGTTCCGATTACGTGGCGCGTCGGATGGATGCCAGCATCCGCAAGGCCATGGCCGGCCATACAGTGGAAGAATTCAAATAAGGCGCTCCGTCGCCTGCGCCATTGCAGAGAGTCCAACATGCCCCGTATTACCATATTGCCCCACGCGCAAATCTGCCCGGAGGGCGTTGCCATCGACGTCGAACCCGGCACCAGCATCTGCGACGCCGCGCTGGCCCACGGTATCCAGATCGAGCACGCCTGCGAGAAGTCCTGCGCCTGCACGACCTGCCATGTCTACGTTCGCGAGGGTTTCGACTCCCTGAATGAGGCCGATGAGACCGAAGAGGACATGCTGGACAAGGCCTGGGGGCTGGATCCGGACTCGCGCCTCAGTTGCCAGGCGGTGGTTGCCGACGAGGATCTGGTGGTCGAGATACCCAAGTACACCATCAACATGGTGAGCGAACAGCATTGACCCTGCGGTGCCGGGCGGCGGCGCAGGGTCGGAGGAGAGCGGCATGGGACTGAAGTGGACCGATATTCAGGATATCGTCATCGAGCTGGACGAAGCCCACCCCGATGTGGATCCCCGCTATGTGCGTTTTACCGACCTGCACCGCTGGATCTGCGATCTGGAAGGCTTCGACGACGACCCGGAGCGCTCCAGCGAGAAGATCCTGGAGGCCATCCAGATGGCCTGGATAGAGGATCGCAGCTGACCCGTCGCGAGCCTGGCGGCCGTCCCGCTGGCGGCGCGGCGTGCCGGTGCCGGCCGACTCTCTCCCTCGCCCCGGCACGTGTCGCTGCCGGAGTCCGGCCTCACCCCTTCAGGCGAGTCCGCCGGGCCATGCTTTCCGGCCCCTCGTTGCCTGGCCGTAGCAGTGGCGGTACACTAATCCATTGTTTTTCTCGCGCCTAAACCGGCGGCCTGTCGCAGGTTTACGTTATCCTGAATCCTGAGCACGGAGTCCATTCATGGCAGTTGAACGCACTTTGTCCATCATCAAGCCGGACGGCATTGCCAAGAACATCATCGGCGAGATCTACAGCCGCTTCGAAAGAGGCGGGCTGCATATCGTCGCCGCCCGGATGCTGCACCTGAGCAAGGAACAGGCGCAGCAGTTCTACGCGGTGCACAAAGAGCGTCCCTTCTACGGCGATCTGGTCGCCTTCATGACCTCCGGGCCGGTTATGGTGCAGGTGCTGGAAGGCGAGAGCGCCATCGCACGCAACCGCGAGCTGATGGGTGCGACCAACCCGAAGGATGCGGCGCCGGGCACGATTCGCGCCGACTTCGCCGAGACGGTGGACGAGAATGTCGTGCACGGCTCCGACGGACCGGACACGGCCAAGGCCGAAATCGAATTTTTCTTCAAGCCTGAAGAGATCTGCCCGAGGACCCGGTAGTCATGGGGTCCGGCCCGCGCGCTTCGCGCGCGGGCCGGGGCGAGGGTAGCACCGTGGACAGTCAAAGCAAGCTCAACCTTCTGGAACTCGATCACGCCGGGTTGCAGGCGCTGTTCGCCGAAATGGGCGAGAAGCCGTTCCGCGCCACTCAGGTACTGAAGTGGATCTACCAGCAGGGCGTGGACGATTTCGATGCCATGACCAACCTTGGCAAGGCATTGCGCGCGCGTCTGGCGGAGCGGGCGGAAGTGCGGCTCCCGGAAGTGGCGTTGGATCGGGACTCCGACGACGGTTCGCGCAAGTGGTTGCTGCGGCTGGCCGACGGTAACTGCATCGAAGCGGTGTTCATCCCCGAAAAGGACCGCGGTACGCTGTGCGTGTCCTCCCAGGTGGGTTGCGGACTGGACTGTTCGTTCTGCGCCACCGGCAAGCAGGGTTTCAACCGCAATCTCACCACCGCCGAAATCATCAGTCAGGTGCTGGTGGCCGTGCGTACGCTCGGTCGCGCGGCGGGCGACCGCCGGGCCGTGACCAATGTGGTGCTGATGGGCATGGGCGAGCCGCTGCTGAATTTCGATGCCGTGCTGCCGGCGCTGCGGCTCATGCTGGATGATCTCGCTTTCGGCCTGTCCAAACGCCGGGTCACGCTCAGCACTTCCGGTGTGGTGCCCCAGATCGACAGGCTGCGGGATCTGTGCGATGTGAGTCTGGCGGTGTCGCTCCACGCGCCCAACGACGCGCTGCGCGACGAACTGGTGCCATTGAACCGTAAATATCCT
>DATFML010000271.1:0-5007 GCA_035266965.1 Gammaproteobacteria bacterium | reverse complement strand
ACCGGAAGCCGGGGTCTCGGAGGATCAAGCGGCAAGAATTCGCCGCATAGCGGCAAAGCCTACCGAGACTTGAGCCGGTACACGACGCCGGGATTGCAGCGCACCAGCTCGAACTGGTCGGAATACTGGGTGATGGATTCCGAAGAACCCAGAAACAGATACCCACCCGGGTTCAGGGCGCGGGCCATGCGGCCGATGATGTCGCGCTTGGAATCGGAGGAGAAATATATAAGGACGTTGCGACAGAAGATCACGTCGAAACGCCCCAGCAGCGAGTAGCTCTGCAGCAGATTGGCCGTGGTGACGCGCACCCGCCCTCGAATCTCGGGACGCACCTCCCACTGCTCGCCCCGGTCGATGAAGAAACGTCGCTTGCGCTCCTCCGACAATCCCCGCCCGACGGCCATGGCGTCGTAGCGTGCGTCCCGCGCCGTCTTGAGGATGCCCGGTGAAATGTCGGTGGCCACCACTTCCACCGACCCCAGGCCGCCGGGTCGGGAGCCGAGAAATTCCTGGATCGCGATGCTGATGGAATACGGCTCCTGGCCGGAGGAACAGGCCGCCGACCAGATGCGGACCGGCGCACGGGCCTCGGCCAGTTCGGGCAGGATGCGGGTTTTGAGCACCTCGAACGGATACCCGTCACGAAACCAATAGGTTTCGTTGGTGGTCATCGCTTCGATGATGCGCTCGCGCAGGCCGTCGCGACGCGCGCCCTTCAGGCGCTGCACAAGCTCGCCCAGGGTCTCGATCGCCTCTTCCGCCAACAGGCGGTTCAGGCGGCTGACCACCAGATAGTGTTTGTTGTCGCCGAGGACGATCCCACAGGCATCTTCCAGAAAGGTCCGGAAGGCCTGGTACTCATCGGGCGTCAGGACCCCGTTCTTCACGCGTTACGTTCCTTATCACCGGCAGAACCAACGTGCAGTATAACGTCAGTCGCGGAACACGCACTCACTTCGGAGTCTGGGCCGGGCACCGACTGCGGCCCCGGCGCGTCTCTATCCGGAATGGGTCTCCGCCGCGACCCCTGCCCGCCGCCAGGGACAGGCGCAGCAGCCGGGCGGTCAGGCGGCGTGGCGCGCGTCCCGGACCGCTTTGATGCGGTCCAGTACGGCACCGCCAAGCAGATCCGGGTTGAACTTGGCGATGAACTGATTCGCCCCCACCCGCTCCACCATGGCGTTGTTGAACACACCGCTGAGGGAGGTGTGCAGCAGCACGAAGGCGTCCTTCAGGCGCTCGTCGCCCCGGATCTCCCGGGTCAACGTGTAACCGTCCATTTCCGGCATCTCGATGTCGGAGACGATCATCAACAGGCGCTCGTCCAGCGGCGTACCCTCGTCGGCCCAGGCCTTGAGCTGCTCCAGGGCCTGTCGGCCGTCGCGCTTGAGCACGCACTCCACCCCCAACTGCTCCAGAGTGCGCTTGATCTGGTTGCGGGCCACGGAGGAATCGTCGACCACCAGCACCTGCCGCGGCACATCCGCTTCCCGGTCGGAACTGGCCAGCAGCTCTCCGGAAAGCTCCGCCTCGCCCCCCGTCACTTCCGCCAGCACCTTTTCCACGTCGATGATCTCCACCAACTCGTCATCGATCTTGGTGACGGCGGTCATGTAGCTGTTCTTGCCGGTACCCTGGGGTGGGGGCAGGATGTCCGCCCAGTTCATGTTCACGATGCGCTGTACGCTGCCCACCAGGAAACCCTGCACCGAGCGGTTGTACTCGGTGATGATGACGAATTTGTCCTGCACATCGTCCACGGGGGGCTTGCCGATGGCCATGGCCAGATCCATGACCGGAATGGTCTTGCCGCGCAGCTTGGCAATACCGCGAATGACCGGATGGGAATGGGGCACATGGGTCAGCGGGGGGCACTGGATCACCTCCTGGACCTTGAACACGTTGATCCCGTACTGCTGGCGACTATCTGTACGAAACAACAGTAATTCCAGTCGGTTATGTCCCGCCAGCTGGGTTCGCTGGTCCACGCTCGCCAGAATACCGGTCATTGCCTTCCCCTGTGAATCCGCGCCACCGCGCTGCCTTTGGGCCGCTATCGGCGTGTGCGGCAATTTCCTTAGGGTCTGTCGCACGGCACAGCTCTTGCATTATTCGGGTCGACGGTTGATCGAAATTCGGTATCAGGAGCACCACAGACCATGCACCCGACCACCCCCATCGTCTGGCTGACGGCAGCCGCTTTGACCTTCGGCGCCGCCTGCAATCCGGCCTGGGGCAGAGCCATCCAGAGCCGGGCCGAGATCCGCAGCGCGGCTCAGGCATTCCTGCACAAACAGGTCCGGGAACACTTCCCGGGGAAGAGTCGGATCCACGTGGGCCACCTCGATTCCCGGCTGCGGCTGAACCGCTGCAACGGCCGGCTCAAGGCGTTCCTTCCCCCTGGGGGACACCTCAAGGGCAACACCACCGTGGGCGTGAAGTGTGACGCCCGGGCGGGCTGGACGGTCTATGTTTCGGCGCGTATCTCGTTGTTTGGAAAGGTCCTGGTAACAACCCATCCGCTTGCGCGTGGGGACCGTGTAGCGCGTGCCGACGTCAAGGCGGTGGAGCGCGACCTGTCCCGCCTGCCGTACGGCTACATCAGTGACCTGTCCGACGCCCGCGGCAAACTGGTCACCCGAATGGTCGCCACGGGGGCCGTACTAACGCCCGGCATGCTGACCGCGCCCCGCCTGATCCACCGCGGCGACCGGGTCATGGTGGTCGCGCAGGCGGCGGGACTGCAGGTGCAGATGGCCGGCAAGGCACTGGGCGACGGGGCGGCGGGCGAGAAGATCCGGGTTCAGGCCCTGAGCTCCAAGCGCATCGTGCAGGGTGTGGTCGTCTCACCAAGCGTCGTAAAAGTGACGCTTTGAGCCACCGATCACAAAAACGCGCTAAAGTTATTGAATGAATGGTCGTTAACCGGAACGAGTCTGGCATAGTAAGATTCAACACAGCACGTAAGGAGTGAACCAAATGTCAATCGATATCAAAGGATTGCCGCCTTCTCAGTCCCAGGGAACGGGTCACGGCAGCCAGGTGGGCGCCGCCCAGCCGAACGGCCAGGGCGTCAACCAGACGGCGAACCACGGCAACCCCCAGGGCACTGACACGGTGAGCCTCACCAACACCGCCCAGCAGCTGCGCTCACTGGCCAACCAGGTCGGGCAGATGCCCGCCGTCGACACCCACAAGGTGCAGGCCATCAAGCACGCCCTGGCCAACGGGACCTATGAAATAAATCCCACCCGGGTGGCCAATAAGATGATCGCCTTCGAGCGTTCTCTGGGCCCGCGGTAAGCTGAGCCATGGATCCGACTCCGCTCTTTCGCCGGATGTCGCCGCTGGTGGAGGCCGAGCTGGCATGCAGCGATGCTCTGCTCGCCAGTCTGACCAGCGAGCGCGAAGCGTTGGCAACGGGCGACGTTGCCCGCATTCAATCCGAAGCGACCGCCAAGGCGGAGCATGTGGAAAGGCTCGAGACGCTGGAGCGCCAACGTACCGAGCTCGTTCGCCAGGCCGGGTACGAGCCTTCCGATCCGTCCCAGATGGAAGCGTGCCTGCACGCTTGCGACCCACCCGGCACATTGGTGGAAACCTGGTTGTCGGTACTGGAACGCATGCGCCGCTGCCAGGCCGAAAACCTGATCAACGGCGGTATCATCGAACTCAGCCGTCGCAACGCGGAGCGGGCGCTGCACGTGCTGCGCGGTGAAGCTCCCGACCCGGACGTGTACCAGTCCTCCGGCAACATGGCATCCGCCAATGGACGCCGACCGCTGGGCAAAGCCTGAGCCACCGCTCGCTGGCGGGAGCCGCGTCCAGACGGTATGATGCACTGCCAACGGTCAATGCGCCGCACGGATGCGTGTTACCTGACGCAACCTCATGACAGACGCGTCCATATCCCAGCGAGCCGCCCAGTACCAGAGCCAGAGTGAACGGATCACCGACCCGGGCCAGATCCTCACACTGCTGCGCCGCGCGTCCGATGCCCGGGATCTTCTCACCATCGTCCTTGCGGACAGCCCCAGACCCTACAACAGCGCCATTCTCAAGGTAGACCCGGAGGAAGGCTGTCTGCTGCTCGACGAGCTCAATCCCCCCGACGGTCACCAGCGGCTGGTGCAGACCCGTCAGCTGCGGGCATCATGCCGAATCCGGGGCATCGAACTGAGCTTTCAGGCAACCGTCACAGAGGTGGGCGGCGAAGCCGGCATTGCCTTCTACCGCGTCGCCCTGCCCCCGGTCCTGCAGTACCACCAGCGCCGCGCCGACTACCGTGTGCAGGTAGGGCGGGGACTGGCCATCCCGGTGTACCTCACCATCGAATCCGAGGGCACGCTGGAAGGCCAGTTGAGCGACCTGTCGGCAGGCGGGTTGAGCATGCGCCTGGAAACCCGCCGCTCCCTGGAACGGGGGCAACGCATCGAGCAATGCGCCATCCCCCTGCCCAAAGGGGAGCAGATCCGGTCCGCCCTGGAAATCCGCTATGCCCGCCCCGAAGAGAATCCGAAATGGCTCCGCACCGGGGCGCGCTTTCTCAATCTCACCCGCGCGCAGCAAAGCCGCATTCAGCGCTTCGTGGCGCAGCTGGAGCGGGAACTGATCCGCAAGCTGCCACGGCAATAGCAGGATTTTCCGGCGGCACCCTATAGCAGGCCGCGCGCAAGCAGTGGTACAATCGCGCCCTTATGTGGCGACCCATCCGCCGCCATCATGCGGGGCCGTAGCTCAGCTGGGAGAGCGTCGCGTTCGCAATGCGAAGGTCAGGGGTTCGATCCCCCTCGGCTCCACCAATGCCCTGTTGCGAAACGCCAACGAGACAAGGGGGCACCCGACGGGTGCCCCCTTGTACGTTCATTCCTGCGCCACCAGTTCCTTCAGGTCGTGGGCATAATCGTCGACATGATTGGTCGGCTTGCCAAGCAGCCGCGCATTGCCCTTGCGGTCGAAGACGTAGACGGCGCTGCTGTGGGAGACGGTGTAGTTGCCGTCGGC
>DATFML010000270.1:0-4501 GCA_035266965.1 Gammaproteobacteria bacterium | reverse complement strand
GAGTCGCCCGCCAACACGATCAGATCCGGAGCAAGCTTCGGGTGGACGGACGGCGCAGGTGCGCCGGTCATTCCGCCTTGTGGAACATGGCCAGATACGTCTTGCGGTCCATGGGGGCCCGCCTGGCCACGGCGAGCACGTCGTCCAGGTGCGCGGGGCTGCTCATACCCACCAGAGTGGTGCCCAGTCCGGGAGTAGAACGATTGAACTGGATGGCCCGCTGGGCGGAGTTGGGCAGATCGGCGAGGGTCTGGGCCACCACCTCCGCGGACTGTCGGGCCAGATGGCCTTTCATCAACGTGTGGCTGGCCATCACGTAGATGCCCAACTGGTGGGCCGCCTGCAGAGGCGAGGCCACATTGCCCTGGCCGGTGGCGGTATTGAAGCGTGTGAATCCTTCCGACATGACCTGATTGAAAGGCATCTGCACCAGGGCGAAATGGTGCCGCGCAGCGGCGTCGCCGGTAGCCGCCTGGGCGGCCTTCTCGGCCAGTCCCTGCATGGAAGTGAGGGACTGGAACAGCTGGGCGTCGGTCTCCACCCGCAGCCCATCGAAAGTAGAGATGCCGTAGTACCGGATGGAGCCGTCCATGACCGCGCGCTCCAGTTCCGTGAATACGCCCAGCAGCTTGGTATTGAGAGCCGCTTTACCGATTACCGGAATGTGCACTTCCGGCTGATCCACCAGGAACGCGTCCAACGTGGCCACACCCATCAGAGCGCGGGACAGCTCGATCTGATAACGGATGTATTCGGGGGTGAGCAGATGGGCCTTTGCCAGGTCGTTCCGGGTACCCAGGCCCGCAGCGACGATTTCCTGCTCGAACCAGCGGTCCAGATCCTCCGGAACCCCGCCCCGGAAAGTCAGGAAGCCGCCCTTGGACGCCAGAAACATGGCCTCGCGGGCCACGCCCCGGGCCACCGCATCGCGCACCCCGGTGCCAACGGCGGCCAGCGAGCGGCCATACCGGTAATGGGCCGCCGTATCGATGACATTGATGCCCCCTTGCAGGGCGCCACTCACCACCAGCGCCATGGTCGCATCCACTTCGGGGGTTGCCTCGCCCGGAAACGTTCCCGCACCGATGGAGCTCAGCAGGATGCGTGTCTTGAGAAAGTCGCTGAAGTGGCCCTCGGCCGTGTCCCCGGCATGGCTTTCGGCATAGGCGCGGGTTCCCTCCGGGGTGGCAAAGCCTTTGATGGGTTCGGCGGCATTCATGGGCATACAATCGCCTGGGTGGGTCAGTCGCGGGTTGCTCGGAACAACGGATGCTCGTTCAGCAGACGATCCACGGTTGCCGGGATTTCAGGCCGGATCTCGCCGCCGATCACCGGATCGTAACGGGAAACGAACAACGATTCGAAGTAGTCTTCGTCTTCGTCCTGATCCCAGTCCACGGCTCGCAGCAGGGCCTGTCCGTCAGGAGGAATCGCGGCGGGCAGCTCGCGCCCCGAAAGCAGGGCCCACACACCCGTCCAGCAACGCGCCAGGGTCAATGGATGATAGCCCCCGCCGCCCAGCACCAGCAGCCGCGGCGTGCCGTCTTCGTGGCTCGGACAGTCGGTCAGCACCCGCTCCAGCAGCTCCAGAAACCACTGGGTGGAAATGTCGAATTTGCCCAGGGGGTCCGGCAGCAGCATGTCCGTGCCCGCCTGCACGACCACCACCCCGGGGCGGAATGCCTCCATGACGGCGGGCCACAGCCGGTGGAACGCGAGCCGGTACTCGTCGTCGTGGGTGCCCCGGGGCAGCGGCACATTGAGTGCGTTGCCGGCCCCTCCCCGGTCGGTAACGGCGCCGCCCTCGAAGGGATAGGCGTAGCGTGTGTCCATGTGGAACGACAGCGTGAGCACCTGCGGGTCGGGCCGGAAGGCTTCCTCCACGCCGTCGCCGTGGTGGGCATCGATGTCCAGGTACAGCACCCGCAGGCCTTCGCGGCGCAGCCTCTGGATGGCCAGCACGGGATCGTTGAGGAAACAGAATCCCCGCGCCTGATCGGGCCGGGCATGATGCATGCCTCCGGCCGGGCTGAAGGCCACATGTCCGGCGAGCACTTCTTCGGCACCCTGGATGCTGCCGCCGGCCGCCGTTGCCGGCACGCTGAAAAAGCCCGGGAAGTAGGGATTCTCCAGGTTCCCGAAGTTATGGCGCCGGCGGTAGGTGTCCAACACCTTGCCCATGGCCTCGCAACGTTGCATGGCGGTCAGGTATGCCTCGGTGTGGAAGCCCCGCAGTTCCGCCAGCGTGGCCTTGCGCGACACCCGATACTCCGCCTCGGTGAGCGCATCGAAGCTGCGAATCAGGTCCACGGTGAGCGACACCCGGGGAATACCCAGCGGGTGGTTGTCGCCGTAGCTGTGGCGCCGATAACGGGCCGCGCCGATAAGCACGGCCTGGCGGCCCGGCTCGCTCGCCACCGCCCCCGTTCGCTGCAGGGTTTCCGGTGTCGCAGTCATCGACCCTGTCCTGCACAGGGGGCCGGGATGCTCCGGCACAGCGGCGTCGAGATCGGCGTTTGGTGTGGGTGCCGTGGCATGTCCGTCACCGTCGCAATCGCAGGTAGATCTCCGGCAGGCGGGCCGGCAGATCGTCCACATTGTCCAGCACCATGAAGTGGCCGGGGCCGAAGATGGACGGCAGGTATTCGCTGCCGGCGCTGTCCAGCGTAACACAGAAGGGGTGCACCCCGGCGTCCTGGGCCTCCTTCATGGCCATGCGGGTGTCTTCGTGCAAATAACGCTCGTCGCCGCCGTCATCGTAATCCGCCGGTCGGCCGTCCGAGAGAATGAGCAGCAGCCGACGGCTCGCGCTGACCCCGTCAAAGCGCGTCACCGCATGCCGGATGGCAGCGCCCATGCGACTGGCCAGGCGGCCTGACACCGCGGCCAGCGCGGCGCGCACGTCCGGCGTAAACGGCTCGCGAAAGCCCTTGAGGGGGTAGAAATACACGTTGTCATGGTACTTGGAAGCGAATCCGCAGATGGCATAGGGATCGCCCACCGCCTGCAGGGCATCGGCAAACAGCATCAGTCCAGCTCGCAGCCGGTCCACCACCTTGCCCTCACCGTTGCGTGCCTCGGCCATGATGGACGTTGACAGATCGGCCAGCAGCAGTACGGCGGTATCACGCTGCTGCTCGCGGCGGCGCTTGTACACCCAGGGCCGCGGCGCACGCCCGGCTCGCTTTTCGGTCACGTACTGGACGGTGGCCTCGATATCCAATTCGTCGCCTTCGGGCTGACGGCGCAGCGGCGCCGGACGGGTCGGGCGCTGCATCTGCAGGGCGCGTCGCAGGCGCTTCAGCGCATTGGCGTTGCGCGCCAGGATCTCCATGGCCTGCTCGGGACTGCGCTCGGCAAGGGACTGTTCCTGCACCCAGGCCCAGTCGGTCAGATAACGCTGCTCGCGGTAATCCCACTCCGGATAGGGACGCCCTTCGCGACTGACCGGGCGTTGGATGCCGTAGGCGCTGACGTGCGCCGGCTGGGGAATGCCGACGCCCACGCGGCCGCCGGTACCGCTGGTGTCCTCCGGCGGGATGTCGAAGTCGGGATCGCCCTGGGCGTCCTTGGGCACCTTCCGGTCCTCGCGCTTCTGGTCGGTCTTCTTCAGCACGCTGTCCTGCTCGGGCCGGCTGAGGGCCGAGTGCGGGTCGGCTTCGTCGTCGCGCGGGTATACGGGCCGCGCCGCATTGAAACCGCGGGCGGGAAGATATGCCGCGGCCCGCGCTTCGATACCGATTGCCGGTAGCGCCAGGCCGTCGAACAACCCATTGGCAATGCGGAATGCATCCACAACCGTTGCCTCAGACGCCAACAGCGGCTGCAGCCCCGGACCGAGCACGGTCGGATCGACGGCGCCGCGCAGGGACTCCAGCGCCAGGCGATAGTAGGTCGCGGCCGGTTCGTCGGGCATCGGGTAAGCTTCGGCCAGCCGCAGCAGACGCCGCAGGTAGCCGGGCACCTGTCGTCCGATGCCGGCGTCGACCCGCAGGTCCTCGCACATATCGAACAACAGCTGGAATCGGAACATGTCGTCCCCGTAGCGGGCGAACAGCGGGCGCCAGGTGATGCGCTGATCGGCGTCCACCGGCGGGTGCGCCATGCCCGCCTGCGCGAACAGCCCTTCCAGGGCAGCACGTTCGTAGGTCCCGAATTTCAGGTGACCGGCCCCGTGCAGCACCGCCAGCAACGCCTCTTCGCGGTCGGTGAACACCGGCGGCACGAACAGACTGCGCCCGTCGGTTTCGATCATGGGGCGTCCGTCCCCGGGGCGCCACAACAGGCCTTCCATCGGATAGGGCTGGCCGAACCAGGCGGCCAGCAACAGCTGGAACAGCCTTCCGTGGGGCAGAGTGCGGTAGCCGGGCACCGCCTCCATCAGCACGCTCAGGCTCTCGTCGCTTTCCAGGCGGAAATACGCCTCGCCCCGGGAGCGCCCGGCCTGCAGAATGTCGGCACCGCGGCGCGCCCACGCAGTCACCCCCGCACCGCCCACCAC
>DATFML010000269.1:0-16439 GCA_035266965.1 Gammaproteobacteria bacterium | reverse complement strand
GGACTGGGATTTGACCGGCTGCGGGTTGATGGCCGGGCGCGCCGGCAGCTTCTTGGCAGCTATCGGACCGTACAGGCGCTTGATGTCCGCCAGCACCTTGTGGGGATGCACATGGCCGACCACCACCAGGATGGCGTTGTTCGGTGCGTACCAGGTCTGATGGAAATGCTTCAGCATCTTGCCCGTGGTCTTGTTGAAGGACGGGCGGGTGCCGAGGGCGTCGTGCTCATAGGGCGTGCCCTTGAACATGGCGGCCAGTATCCTGGTGTACATGAGGTATTCCGGGTCCGAGTGGTCCCGGGCCACTTCCTGCTCGATGGCGCCGCGCTCCTTGCTCCACAGCGCCTGGGTGTCCAGCACACCGCGCATGCGCACCGCACCGATGTGCAGCGCCACGTCCACGTCCTCGGCGGGAACGGTGAAGAAGTACTGGGTGACCGTCTGCTGGGTGTCGGCGTCGAAGTTGCCGCCCATGGCGGCGGTGATATCGGCGAGCTGGGCGGCGGACAGGCCCGGGCTGCCGCGGAACATCATGTGCTCCTGGGCGTGAGCGGTGCCCGGGAAGCCCTTGGGGGCCTCGTTGGAGCCCACCAGATAGTTGAGCTCGGTGGTGACCACCGGCGCCAGGTCGTTGCGCACGATGACCACCCGCAGTCCGTTCTTGAGGGTGGCGCGCAATACGCTGGTGTCCTTGCCGGTCGCCGTGCCTGCGGCCGCCAGTGGCGACAGCAGTACGAAGATCAGTCCGATGCACGCGCACAGCATGCTCTTGCCATGGTGTCTGTTGATCATGGAAACTCGCTGTTGAGGTCGCTGAATTGTTGAAAGTTATGTTCTAGGACCGGTGTCGCGGTCCGCTAGTTCAGTCCGTCCCTGTCCTACATGGCTTCCTTGATGCCGGCTTTGAGCAGAAAAATGTTTGCCGGGTAGCTGGTTAGGAAACCCACCAGCATCGCCAACTGCATCATCAACCAGAACGTGGGTTGACCGGCATGCAGCCCGGGACGGAACAGCCACAGTTGAACGAACGCCATCCAGCCGTACATGCCCACCTGCCAGGCGACCAGCGACAGGGTATCGGCCTTGACCGCCTCCTTCACCCCCTCCAAAGGACCCAGTCCCCGCATGGGTACGATCGACAGATACTGGAACAGGATGCCGAAGCCGTAAGCATACAGGAAATCCACCGCATAGCCGGTGGCCAGGGGAGACGCCAGCCACAGCACGGGGCTGGTGGCGACGGTCCACTCCCCCGCGATGTCCCCCAGGGTGCAACCCGCTCCGCAGTGGGTGGTGGACACCAGTACCTGTTGCCAGAACGGTCGCCCGGCAGTGGCCGCTCCCTGCGCCGGCGCCCGGCCGATACGCCGGTAGGCCCACAACCCGAGGGGACCGGCATACAGACCGGTGATGGGCCAGACCACGTTCATGATTCCCATGGGCTGGCGCCGGCCATCCACGATGTCCCCGGCGATGAGCAGCGTACATACGCTGCCGACGGCCAGGGAAAGCCAGGCGATGACATGCAACCAGTGGGGGACGCTCTCCATGTGCAAAAGGCTCCCGCATCCCGATCGATCGAACCGAGCGGCCGGGCCGGCGTCCGGCGCCGGGACTGCCTCAGTCGGATTCGGCCGGTGGCCGCGACTTGCCGGAACGGCGCGCCAGCAGGTTGTACAGCACCGGCAGCACCACCAGCACCAGCGGGATCTGCACGATGAGCCCGGCGATGATGGCGATGGCCAGCGGCCGCTGCATGGCCGAACCCTGCCCCAGACCCAGGGCCAGCGGCAACAGCGCCAGCATGAAGGCCAGTGCACTCATCACGATGGGACGCATGCGGTTGCGCCCCGCCCGTATCAGGTTCCAGGCCAGCGGTTGACCGTTTCCGATCAGGCGCAGTTCCGAGAAGTAGAAGATGGCGATCTCGGTGACGATGCCGATCACCATGGTCATTCCCATCATGGCCGTGATGTTGAGCTCGACGCCGGTCACCCACAGGCCGATGAATACCGCGCTGGCGGCCAGCAGCGGCTGCACCAGGATGGCCAGAGCGACCCGGAAGCGCTCGTAGAGAAACAGCAGCAGAAAGAACACCAGGGCCACGGCGGCGACGAATACCTCGATCATGCCGCGGAATGCGATCTGCTGCTGTTTGTACAGCCCGCCCAACTCATAATAGACGTCACTGGGGATCAGGCCAGGCTTGCGCAGCACCCGCTTGACGTCCTGCACCGTCGTCCCCAGGGAACGGCCACTGATGCGGGCAGTCACGGCCACATCGCTCTTGAGGTTGTAGCGGGTGAGCTGCGGCTGGCCGGAGACCCGCTTGACCTTGGCGACCCGGTCCAGGGGCACCAGATGGCCGTCCGGTGCGCGCAGCAGCAGCTTGCCCACCTGGTCCGTCCGATCGCGCAGGGAACGGGGCACCCAGACCCGCACCCCGATGAACCTCACCCCCTTGCGCACGTGGGTGGTCACCACGCCGCCCAGGTAGGCCTGCAGCTGGGCGGTGACGTCCTGGGGCGTCAATCCCTCGATGGCCGCCTTGGTGCGCTCCACGTCGATGTTCAGGGCATCGCCGGCGATCACCACGCCGTTGCGCACGTCCACCACCCCCTTCACTCCGCTGATGGCGTGGGCCACCTTGTGGGCCAGCTTGCGCAGAGCGCCCACATTGTTGCCGAACAGACGGATATCGATGGGCTGGGGTACGGAGGTCAGATCGCCGATCTCGTCTTCGATGAGCTGCGCCAGGTCGATGTCCAGACCGGGCACCCGCTTCTCGACCTTGCGACGCACCTGCGCCATCACCGTCTCGGTGGACGGACGCGGCAGGGGTTTGAGGCGCACGAAGAAGTCGCCGGTATTGGGCTCGGTGATGCCGCCGCCCAACTGGGCGCCGGTGCGCCGCGACCAGGTCTGCACGTACGGGTTCTTCTTGAGTACCTGCGCGACCTGCTCCAACAGCCGGTTGGTTTCCTTCAAGGAGGTGCCGGGAGCGGCCACATAATCCAGCACGAAGCCGCCCTCGTCCATATGGGGCATGAAGCCCGAGCCCACGTGCTGGAATGCGATGAAGGCGACGCCCAGCAATACGCCGACCCCTGCCAGCAGCCACAGCGGCCGACGCAGCAGTCCCACCATCAACCGGGTGTAGCCGCGTGTGATCCAACGGCCCACCCGGCTGGTGTGCCCGTGCTCCACGTCCTTTGCACTCAGCATGAAATCGGCCAGCAGCGGGACCACCAGCCAGGCCACCAGGAAGGAGATGAACAGGCTGACCGCCATGGTCAGGGACAGGGCCTTGAAGAAGGCGCCGGTGACGCCGCTCAGAAACGCCAGGGGCACGAAGATGATGATGGTGGAGGCGGACGAGCCCACCTGGGGATGGGTAAACTCCCGTGCGGCCAGCAGGATACGCCCGATGCCGTGCTCGCCGGTCTGGTGCACCCGTCGCACGATCTGCTCCACCATCACGATGACATCGTCGATGATCAAACCCACGGCGGCGGCCATGCCGCCCAGGGTCATCATGTTCAGAGTCATCCCGAAGGCGTACAGCAGCAGCAACGTGGCCGCCAGCACCGCCGGCACGGCAATCACCGCCACCAGCGTGATCTTCCAGCTGCGCAGGAACACCAGCAGCACCAGCCCCGCCAGAATCACACCGATGAAGATGGCGTCCACCACGCTGGTCTCGGAAGCCTTCACCAGCACGCTCTGGTTGTACCACTGGTGCAGATGCACGCCCTTGGGCATCTTGGACTGGAAGCGTGCCAGGCGGGCCTTGAGGTTGCGGGACAGGTCCACCACGCTGGCGCCCGGCTGCTGGTAGACATTGAGCAGCACCGCCCGCTTGCCGTCGGCGGTGAAGCGCTTGTAGGACGGCGCCGTGGTCAATCCCACCTTGGCCACGTCTTCCAGCTGCACCTCGCCGTCCGAGCCGCTGCGCAGCACCGTATGGCGGATCTGGTTCAGGTTCTGAAAGCGGGTGTCGGAGACCTCCAGATAGAGCTTGTAGTGATCCTGAATGCGCCCCACGGCGGTCAGCACGTTGGAGGCCGACAGGGCCCTGGCCACATCGGCAATGGACAGGCCCAGGGCGTTCAGGCGTGCCGGGTCCACGGTCACCCGGTACTCCGAGCGCAGTCCGCCCTGCACGGTGACCTTGGCCACCCCTTTGACGCTGGACAGGTACGGCACCAGCCGATAGCGGGCAAGGTTGCGCAGGTGCACCTGGTTCACCCGCTCGGAAGTGAGGCTGTAGGCGATGACCGGCCCGTAGTCGGACGGGTCCATGCGCTTGGCCCGAAAGCGGGTACCCGCCGGCAGATCGGGCATGATCTGGTTGATGGCCGACTCCACCTGCAGCAGAGCGTCCACCATGTTGTGGCCCCAGTCGAAGTTGATGGCGATGTCGGTGCTGCCGCGGCTGGTGTTGGAGCGCACCGAGCGCACGCCACGTACCGCCCGTACCGCCCGCTCCACCGGCCGCGTCACCTGCAGCATCATCTCCTGGGCGGGGCGCGAGCCCGCGTCCAGGGTCACCCGCACCCGGGGAAACTGCACCTGGGGAAACAGCGCCACGGGCAACCGCAGGGCGCTGACCGCGCCGCCCAGGGCCAGTAACGCGAGGAGGAACAGGATGGAACGGCGGTGATTCTGGACCCAGGTGGCGAAACTCATGGAGCGAGCCTGACCGCCATGCCGTCGGAGAGCTCGTAATTGCCCTGCACCACCACCTTGTCGCCGGCCTGCAGGGCGCCCCGAACACCGATCAGTCCGCCGCTCTCCAGGCCGGTGTGGACATTGACGCGATGGGCCTTGCCGGAGCGGACCACGAACAGGTAATCGCCCTTGCTGTCCTGCAGCACCGCCGAACGGGGCACGGCCAGCACATTCCTGACCTTCAGGCTGAGGGTACCCTGCACGCGCATGCCGGGCAGGAACGGTCGGGCCTGTTTGCCCGTCAGACGCACAATCACATCCACCAGGCGCGTGTTCGGATCCACCACGGCGTTGACCTGCGACACCGATGTCCGCACGCCGCCGCCGTTGCCGTTGCCGAACAATGGCCTCACCCGCACCCGCTGTCCCTGGTGGACACGGCTCTCCTCGTCCGGCTCCACGCCCAGGGCCACTTCCAGCCGGTCCCGGCGGGCGAGCTGAAACAGCTGGCTGCCGACCTGCACTTCATTGCCCGGTTTGACTGGCAACTGGCTGACGATGCCCGTGAACGGCGCCTTGATTACCCGGGTGAGCTTTCCCGTACCCAGTTCCTGCTGGGCGGCGAAAGCCGCCTTCGCCGTCTCCAGTGCCTTGCGGGCCGCGTCCACATCGCTGTGAGTGGCGAGCTTTTCGTGCAGCAGTCGGCGCTTGCGCTGAAGCTCGAGGCGCGCATAGCGGACATTGGCCTGGGCACTGAGGTAGGCGGCGCGGGCGGACGGTGCGGTTCGCAACTGCAGCAAGGGGTCGCCCTTGTGCACGGGCTGACCGAGGGTGACGTACACCCGCTGCACGAAGGCGGTGTAGCTGGCGTCCATGGTGGTCTGCGCTTCCGGGTCCGGACGCACCGTTCCGAAGGCGGTGATGGTGTCGGCCAGTCGGTGCTTGGCCACCGTGGCGGTGCGCACCTGCACACTGGGCCCGCCGGCCGCCCACAGCGCGGGGGCGGCCAACAGCAGCATGATGGCGGTGAGCGTGCGCATCAAGATGAGCCTCCCGAGGTCAGCAGATGGCGGGTGTCGAGCGTCATGCCCAGCAGGGTTTCCAATGCGGCCTGGGCTTCCTGCAGCGACGCCTGCAGCTTGACCGCCTCGGCCCGTTTGGCGAGCAGATTCGAGCGCAGACTGATGTAGGTGCCGGCGCTCATGTTGCCCTGCTGGAAGCTGCGCCGGGCCGCGCTGGTGGTGTGCTCCAGCACCGGCAGCTGTCCGCGCAGGGTCTTGAGCTGCCCGCTCATGATGTGGGTCGCGCGCCACAGCTCGTGGGCGTGATTCACCGCCTGATCGAGGCGCTGCTGGTAGCTCTGGCGCAGCAGCGCCCGGGTGGCCCGGGCGATGGCGATGTGGCCGCGATTGCGATTGAAAAGCGGCAGGCTGAGGGTCACCCCGATGCCCACGCTGCGCACTTCGCTGGTGTCCTGCCCACCGGTCAGTCCGACACTCAGACTGGGGAACTGCTTGAGGATGGCCTTGCGCACCGCCTGTTGCTGGCTGCGGTAGCCGTATTGCAGAGCCAGCAGGTCGGGCCGGCGCTGGGGCAGGTGTCGGATCGCCGCCTTGAAGGCGGCCGTGGAAAACGGCGTGAGATGTGTGGAGCCGCTCAGTTTCGGCTCCACACCGGGCTGCAGGCCCAGCAACCCGTCCAGTGCATGCCAGGCCTTGTTGCGGGCGCGCTGCAACCTGCGCAGCCGGGTCTGGGCATCCACCAGCCCCACCAGGTCCGCCGAGACCGCAGACAGGGTGAGGTTGCCCTCCTTCAGCGCCTGGCGATCACGCCGGTAGCGGTCATTCAGCAGCCGGCGCTGGGTGTCGAGGATATGCTGCAGGCGCTCCTGGGAACGCACCCGCACGTACAGTTGGCGCGCCCGCTGGGCCACCTGCCATTCCTGCCACAGGATGTCCAGATTGATCTGCTTGGCGTGGGCCCGCGCCTGGGCCCGCGCTGCGCTGCGGCTGACCAGCGCTGTCAGATCCTGACTGAGACCCAGGCTGTAGCCGTTGGAAAGCGGCGGCGGGCCGCCGGTGGGATGGACGAAGGCGGGGCTGAGCTGGGGATCGGGCAGCAGTCCCGCCTGGAAAAGCTCGGCACCGGCCACGCCCGCCTTCAGCCGTTGCGTCCTGAGGCCGGGATTGTTGACCACCGCCAGGGTCACCACTTCGGTCATGTCCAGGCCGTTGGCCGGATTGAACGGCTGGGGCTTGAGGGCCGGTACCTGGATCATCCTGGCAGGCACCTTGAGCTGGGGTGCCGCCGCCAGGTCGGGGCCCGACGGCAGCGGGACCGGGCGGTAGCTGGCGCAGGCCGACACCAGCAGCGGCGACAGGAAACCCACCAGAAGCTTGAGTCTGCGCGACCTCAAGCGCCCGCCGCTGCGCACCGATCGGACGGGCGCACGGTCTTCGCCGGCGGTGGAACGGCTGCCGCAGCCCATCGCTTTCATACCGCTTCGAGGGGCCGGCAGGCGCAGCGCGCCCTCCGCTCCCGCCCGCCGGCGGCGCCCTGGACTGCCCGGCCGCTGTATCGTGGATGCACTGTCTCTACTCCCGTGCAGATTGCCGCCGGCGGCCTTCAGGCCGGACCCAGGCGGAACATGCGCCGCAAGGTGTCATGGCCGGTCAGATGGTGAAGCACGGACATGCCCACGTGTCCGATCCAGTAGGCCCACACCAGATTGGCGACGGCGCTGTGCACTTCCGCGGCGGTATGCACCTTGGCGGGCACGGCGCCGGTTTCCGGAAACGTCAGGAACAACACGATGCCGCTGATCGCCATGCCCGTCACCGCCAGCAGGCCCAGTCCATGGATGGCGCCGGCGAGCCCGCCCCGGGGCCCGTCGGCCGGGACCTGGCCGCGCAGCAATCCACGTAGATCCGCGACCAGTCGCGCCCGTTCGCTGCCCACCCACGGAAACAGATGGGCGATGCCGCCGTCCATGTGCGGACGCAGGCTCCACAGCCAGTGCAGGACCACGATCGCCACCGCGGCCAGGCCCACAAACCGATGGGCTTCGAAAGCGCCGTGTACGAAGGCGCCCGGCGGCACGCCGTGGTGGGCGCGGGCCTGCATGACCAGGCTGATGGCCAGCTGGAAGGTGACGGTCACGGCAAGCCCGTAATGCAGAAAGCGGGTGGTTCGGGAGTAATAGTCGGTTTCCATGGGCACAATCGACCTCTTGCGATCATCCGATCGAGACGCAGCTTAACGGCCGGGGCCTTGCCGGCCGGTTGCCGTAACATTACCGATTGTTAAGCCGCCTGTTGGCGAACGCCGTCGCGCTGCAGCGGGCGACGGCGGGCAGGTTGCCGGCCGGTAATGTTCACCGGCGACAGTGCACCGTATCATGGCAGGTATGCGTATTCTCGTCATAGAGGACGATCGGGAGGCGGCCACGTACCTGCTCAAGGGTCTGACCGAGAGCGGTCATGTGGTGGACCATGCGGCCGACGGCAACGACGGGCTGCATATGGCCCTGAGCGGTCATTACGACGTGCTGATCGTCGACCGCATGCTGCCGACGCGGGACGGGCTGTCCATCATTGCGGCCCTGCGGGCCGCCGGGGATCACACACCGGCACTGGTGCTCAGCGCGCTCGGCGATGTGGACGATCGGGTGGACGGGCTCAACGCGGGCGGCGACGACTATCTCACCAAGCCCTACGCCTTTTCCGAGTTGCTGGCCCGTCTGGAGGCGCTCGCCCGCCGTGCCCGTCCCGAGCAGGCGGAGACACGCCTGCAGGTGGCCGACCTGCAACTGGACATAATGACCCGCCGGGTCACCCGCGGGGGGCGTCCGATCCGTCTGCAGCCCCGGGAGTTCCGCTTGCTGGAATACCTGATGCGCCACGCCGGCCAGGTGGTGACCCGTACCATGCTGCTGGAGCATGTGTGGGACTATCACTTCGATCCGCAGACCAATGTCATCGACGTGCACATCAGCCGCCTGCGCGCCAAAGTGGACAAGGATTACCCGACCCCCTTGCTGCATACCGCGCGGGGCGCCGGCTACTGCATTCGCCCGGCGGACGAGTGACGCTGACAGCGCCCAGACTGCTCAAGACCACGGCCTTTCGGCTGTCGCTGCTGTTCGCCGTGCTGTACAGCCTGCTGATGGCCGGTGCCTGCGGCTTCATCTATTGGGCCAGTACCTCCTACATCGACCATGACATCGACGTGGAACTGCAGGCCGAGGCCACCGGCCTGGTACACCTGTTCAGCAGCGGCGGGCGTGAGGACCTGGTGACGGCATTGCAGCAAAGGGCCCGGTACGGACCCCGCTTTTCCCACCAATACCTGCTGCTCGGACCGCGCGACGAAGAGATCGCCGGCAATCTGCGAACATGGCCCGCCACCGCGGCCAGCGAAGGCTGGCATACCTTTGCAGTGCCACGCCGGCCCAGCGATCCCAGAGACGGGGATTCGGAACCCGAATACGTGCGCGCCCGCACCGTGGCTCTGGCGGGCGGCTACCACCTGCTGGTGGGCGAATCCCTGGATGCCGAGCGCGAAGTCAAGGAACACATCTTCGGGGTGGTGGCCGGCGCCATCGGCTTCAGCGTGATCGTCGCCATGGGTCTGGGCGTGCTGATGGGGCGCAGCGTGCTCAGCCGCATCGATGCCGTCAGCCACGCCGCCGGTGAGGTCATGGGCGGCGAGCTGTCCCGGCGTCTGCCGGTGAGCGCGCGCAGCGACGAATTCGACGAGCTGGCGGCACGCCTCAACGCCATGCTGGAGCGCATCGAGCAGTTGATGTCCGCCATGCGCCAGGTCACCGACAACGTTGCCCACGACCTGCGCAGTCCGCTGAACCGCATCCGCAACCAGTTGGAAGTCACGCTGTTGGAATCGCGCAACGAGTCCGACTACCGCACGGCCATCGAAACGGCGGTCCAGGAAGCGGACGGATTGATACGCACGTTCAACGCCCTGCTCAGCATCGCACAGGCTGAAGCCGGCGTGCGCCGCAACAGCTGGCACGATGTCGACCTCTCCGCCCTGGGAGAGGATCTGGCGGAGCTGTACGGGGCGGTGGCCGAAGAACAGGGGCTCGCCTTCCACTCGGAGCTGACCCCGGATGTGCACATCCAGGGCAACCGCGACCTGCTGGCCCAGGCGCTGAGCAACCTGCTCGAGAATGCCATGAAATACACGCCTGCCGGCGGACGGGTCAGTCTGCGGGTGAATCGGTCCGGCGGCGCCGCGCAGATCGAGGTGACCGACAGCGGGCCGGGCATTCCGGCGCCGGAACGCGAGCGCGTCATGCAGCGGTTCGTGCGCCTGGATCCGGCGCGCAGCTCACCGGGCAACGGACTGGGGTTGAGCCTGGTGCGGGCGGTGGCACACCTGCACCGGGCCGCCGTGCAACTGGACGACAACCGTCCCGGGCTGAAGGTCACGATGGTTTTCCGGCGTCCCGGGCAGACCTAGGGAACCTCTGCGCAGGCCGCTGAAGCGGCGTTCACGGCGTTGCAAAGACGCTCGGAATGCTCATTTAGGCTCTATAAACTGCGCTTCCCCGCCCCTCAGGCGGCGCCGGCCGCAGGCGGGCCCCCGGCCAGCCATGCCAACGCGGCGCCGAGCTTGCGGCGTGCACGGTGGCGCAGGGGCGGACGCACGGCACGCGAACCCCCGCCACGATAGCGCCGGCGGATGCGGAACTGATGGCGCCCACCGTTGCTGCGCTGCTCCACCATCTCACAGCCGCAATACCGTGCCAGCAGCGGAATCTCCAACAGACATCCCCGGTCGGTGCCGACGAAGCGCAACTCTTCGCCGATCTCCATACGGGCCAGTTCTGCCTTGCACATCAACACGTGCAGCGGGCAGGTCAGTCCCGAGGCATCCAGGGTATGTTCCGGGCCCCGGTCACCTTCCGTTTCCAACGCGGTTTCGGATGCTTTCACGATGGGCTCCTGCATAATGCGCAGCCGGCCTCCGGCATACCCCTGGGCATGAAGGACGCGGCCATTGTGAGCGGTGCAGCGACGGATTCTGCCGCACCGGAGCGTCCCTTTATCACAGTCTGACAGGGACGGGGGTTCAGTGTTCCACAGCCTGTACGTGGTTGTGGCACGACGCCACCGATCGGGTCCCGGGCGTTCGCCCGTCCCGGCGCGGTAAACTCAAGCCATTGATCGCACATTGGCGCAAGCTTGCCGGGCGCCCGAGTCACCCCGTTCGATGCCTGGGTTTGCAGCCCTTGCGAAACGTCAGCGCAACTATACTTGCAGCAGGCTCTGCACAGGTCGACCAGGCGGGTGACCACAAGGGGCAAAGGAGCGGGCCAGCGCTGCTTGCAGGGGTCGGTGTGTATTCCGCGCGCCTTTGCAGCACCGTGAGCGCCTCTTCAGCGGCCTGTGCATAGGTTTCCTGGAGACATTCGCGCTCCTATCCGGGCGTATTCGGGCACAGGAGGAACGGCGCCATGCACACCACTTCCATGCTTCCGGCCGCGGTAATCAAAGAGCGCCAGGCCTTGCTGGATCAGGGTCTGGAAATGCTGCGCGGGCAGGGCTTCCGCAACATGCGGGCCCACGACGTGCCCGGCTGCGAGGAGCCGCAGGAACTGCTCATTCCCGTACTCAACGTGCACGCACGGCCCGACATCACCGCTGAAGCCACGGACGGAGACGGCGCGGCCCTGGCGGTGGTGGAGGTCAGCAGTGGCCTCGGCGAAGAGTCCTGCGGGCGGCGCTGGCAGGTGCTGGCCCGTTGGGCCGAGGAACACGGCGGTACGTTTCGAATCTTTGTGCACCCCGAGGACGAACAGCGCGCCCAGGCCATTGCCGAGCACTGGCATCTGCCGGCGGATCTGGTCATGTCCCTGACCCGGGATTGAGGCCTGATCGGCGGCGCGGCGCGGTTTGACAAGCCGTCGGGCTGAACTAGCCTCGGGATACGGAGCCGGCAGCAGCTCAGTCAATCCTGCGGTAACAGGGGGCCGAAACGCGCTGCGGGGTTTGATTGCCCGCGACCGGGCCCAGTCACCGCCCTGTCGCCCCTCGCATCACGTGCAGCGCCACTGAAACTCACGCCAGCGCCCGCAGTCCATATGAGTGTACAGGACAGGGCCGCAGGCGCCGCGCTTGTCCGCGGCACCCGTCAGCGCTTCCACTGGATTCGTTCCGGAATGGGTTTATCCGGCGTCTGCAAACGGATTGCAGCCGCCGCCGAACGGTCGGGTCCGGGACCGATCGTCAACACGCAGGGACGTTATGAATACGACAAGCCTCTGGCCTATCGTCGTCTACTTCGCACTGGCATCGGTGCTCGTTAGCGGACTGTTGCTGGTGTCCCACCTGCTGGGCGAGCGTCATCGGCCCAATCCGGACTCGGACGAGCCCTTTGAATCGGGCATCGTCACGGTCGGTTACGGACGCTTTCGTCTCACCGCCCAGTTCTATCTGATGGCCGTCTTTTTCGTGATCTTCGATCTGGAGACGGCGTTTCTGTTCGCATGGGCGGTGGCCTTCCGGCAAACCGGCTGGCTCGGCTACGGCGAGGCGATGGTGTTCGTCACCATTCTGCTGGCCGCCCTCGCCTATCTGTGGCGCCTGGGGGCACTGGACTGGGGGCCCGCCAGGCGTGCCATCAATGCGGGCCAACCCCAGGGAAGAGGTACCTGAGCATGAGATGGTGGCTGACCCGACCGGAACTGCCTCTGCGTGACTCCGACGACAGGAGCCAGAGCTTCCACCAGGCCGTGCAGCGCAACGTGCTGCTGAGCCGACTGCAGGACCTGGTCGCCTGGGGCCGCAAGAATTCGGTGTGGCCCTTCAACTTCGGTCTGTCCTGCTGCTACGTGGAGATGGCCACCAGCCTGACCAGCAAGTACGACATCGCCCGCTTCGGGGCCGAAGTCATCCGGGCCACCCCGCGGGAAGCCGATCTGATGGTGATCTCCGGTACGGTGTTCAGGAAGATGGCGCCGGTCATCCAGCGGCTCTACAACCAGATGCTCGAACCCCGCTGGGTTATCTCCATGGGTTCGTGTGCAAACTCCGGCGGCATGTATGACATCTACAGCGTGGTCCAGGGGGTGGATTCGTTCCTGCCCGTGGACGTTTACGTCCCCGGATGTCCACCGCGCCCGGACGCGTTTATTGAAGGCTTGACGCTCCTGCAGGATGCAATCGGCAAGGAGCAGCGCCCGTTGAGCTGGGTGCTCGGTCCCCAGGGCGTGTCCAAGGCGCAACCATCCAGTCAACGCGACCGCAAGCGGGACCGGCGGATTCAGGCCGACACGCTGCCGAGCCCCGACGATGTTTAGCGAGCGGCGGCCCGCCGGAGCCACGGCTGTTGCCGGCGGCCGGCGGAACCGGCTTGGGGACGACGGATACCGGCGGAGTTGCAGCCGCGAGAGGGTGTAAGCCACCGGCCCGGCGAACAACAGCGATACGGCGCTGCGCAGCGGCGCCCGGGTAACATGGACGACACAGTCGCTATACAACAGGAACTGGTACAGACCTTCGGTGCGCGGCACGCCCAGGTGCAGTCCACGCTGGACGAGTTTGCGACACTGTGGGTCCCGAAAGCGCAGCTGCGTGATGTGCTGCGCCATCTGAAGTACGGCGCGGCCCGGCCGTTCTCCATGCTCTACGACCTGACCGCCATCGACGAACGGCTGCGCAGCCATCGGGACGGGCAGCCCGCCAGTGATTTCACGGTCGTCTATCATCTGCTGTCCGTGGACCGCAACCAGGACGTACGCGTCAAGGTGGCGCTGACCGGTACGGAGCCGTCCGTCCCCTCGGTCAGTGACATCTATCCCGCCGCCAACTGGTACGAGCGCGAAGTCTGGGATCTGTTCGGCGTCAGGTTCGACGGCCACCCTCACCTGCGGCGCCTCATCATGCCGCCCACCTGGGAAGGCCACCCGCTGCGCAAGGACCACCCCGCGCGGGCCACCGAGCTGGGACGGTACGTACTGCCGCGCGCTGCGGAGATGGTCGAGCAGGAAGCGCTGCGTTTCCGGCCCGAAGACTGGGGCATGGAACGCAGCCACGAAGGCACCGATTTCCTGTTCCTCAATCTCGGGCCCAATCATCCCAGCGTACACGGCGTGTTCCGTATCGCCCTGCAACTGGACGGCGAGGAGATTGTGGATGCCGTCCCGGACATCGGCTACCACCATCGGGGTGCCGAGAAGATGGCCGAGCGCCAGTCCTGGCACACCTATATTCCCTATACCGACCGGATCGATTACCTGGGCGGGGTCATGAACAACCTCCCCTATGTGCTGGCGGTGGAGAAGCTCGCCGGCATCGAGGTCCCCGAGCGGGTGAAGGTGATCCGCGTCATGCTGGTGGAGCTGTTTCGCATCGCCAGTCATCTGGTGTTCTACGGCACTTTCGCCCAGGACGTGGGCGCCATGTCGCCGGTGTTCTACATGTTCACGGACCGCGAGCGGTTGTTCGACATCATCGAGGCCATCTGCGGCGGGCGGCTGCACCCGAGTTGGTTTCGGATCGGCGGCGTCGCCCAGGACCTGCCGAAGGGATGGGATCGGATGGTACGGGAGTTTCTGGACTATCTGCCGCCGCGGTTGAAGGAGTACGACAAGATCGTCATGAACAACCGCATCCTCAAGGCCCGTACCAAGGACGTGGGCGCCTACAGCACCGAGGAGGCCATAGAGTGGGGCGTGACCGGACCCGGTCTGCGTGCCACCGGACTGGAATGGGACTGGCGCAAGAAGCGCCCCTATTCCGGTTACGAGCAGTTCGAATTCGATGTTCCGACCGCGGTGAACGGTGATTGCTATGACCGCTGCGCCGTGCACGTGGAGGAAATGCGCCAGAGTCTGCGCATCATCGACCAGTGCGTGAACAATATGCCGGCGGGCGATTACAAGGCCCGTCACCCGCTCACCACGCCCCCCATGAAAGACCGGACCATGCAGGACATCGAGACGTTGATCAACCATTTCCTCGGGGTCAGCTGGGGCCCGGTGATTCCCGCCGGAGAGGCTTTCGTGGCCGTGGAGGCGACCAAAGGCAGCAACGGCTACTACCTGGTGAGCGATGGCAGCACCATGTCCTACCGTTCGCGTATCCGCACCCCCTCCTTCCCCCATCTGCAGATGATTCCCCTGGTGAGTCGCGGGATGCTGATTTCCGACCTGGTCGCGTATTTGAGCAGTATCGATTTCGTCATGGCCGATGTTGACCGCTGAGGAAACGTCATGCTGAGTCAGGATGAACAACGGATCATCCAGGAGGAACTGGGGCACTACGAAGCCCCCCACGCGGTGATAATCGACGCCCTCAAGGCCATTCAGCGTCACCGCGGCTGGGTGTCCGACGAAGCGTTGCTGGACCTCGCGGACTATCTGGGCGTCTCGGTCCACGAGCTGGACTCCATCGCGACCTTCTACAACCAGATATACCGGCGCCCGGTCGGCCGCCATGTGATCCGGATCTGTGACAGTGCGAGCTGCTTTGTGATGGGCTACGAAGCGATCCGCGAGAAGGTGTCTGCCGAGCTCGGCGTGGGGTTCGGTGAAACCACCGCCGACGGGCGCTTCACCCTGCTGCCGAACCCCTGCCTGGGAGCCTGCGACCACGCCCCGGTGGTGCTCGTGGATCAGGATCTGCACAAAGACGTGCGTCCGGACGCCATCCGGACGCTGCTTGATGAATATCAGTGACCCGTAAGGAGTGAGCAGACGGCATGGAAACGCCCCTGACCGGACAGATTCGAGACGACGGCACAGCGCTGAACCTCAAAGAGTACGAAGGCAGCGGCGGATACCGCGCGCTGCGTCGGGCCTTGCAGGAGCTCGCGCCCGGGGAGGTCACCAAGGCAGTCACGGACGCCGGTCTTCGCGGTCGCGGCGGCGCCGGCTTTCCCACCGGCAAGAAATGGAGCTTCGTGGACATAAGCGACGAGGCGCGCCACCCCAAGTACCTGGTCGCCAACGCCGACGAAATGGAGCCGTCGACCTTCAAGGACCGCTTTCTCATGGAGGGCGACCCCCACCAGCTGCTTGAAGGCATGATCGTCAGCGCCTACGCCATCGGTGCACGCTACGCCTATGTGTTCCTGCGGGCCTCGTATTCGCTGGCCGCCCGGCGGCTGCGGGAGGCCATCGCGGAGGCCTATGCCCGGGGTTACCTGGGCAGCGATATCCTCGGTTCGGGCTATCAGCTGGATCTTTATCTGCACATCAGCGCCGGTCGTTACATCTGCGGCGAGGAGACCGCGCTGCTCACGGCCCTGGAGGGACGGCGCTCGATTCCCCGCGCCAAACCTCCCTATCCCCAACTCAGTGGATTGTGGGGCAAGCCCACGGTGGTCAACAACGTGGAGACCCTCTGCAACGTGCCCCATATCATCGCCAAAGGCAGTCAGTGGTTCAAAGACCTGGGCCGCGGGCCGGATGCCGGGACCAAACTCTACGGCATGAGCGGCAAGGTGAACCGTCCCGGTCTGTGGGAGCTGCCCATGGGCGCCTCGGCCCGCGAGATTGTGGAAGAACACGCCGGCGGCATGCGTGCGGGCCACCGGCTGACGGCGCTGCAGCCGGGAGGGGCCTCCAGCGGCTTCCTGTCGCCCGCACATCTGGACGTGCCGATGGACTTCTCGTCCATGGCGCACACCGGCACCCGCCTCGGGACCGGGACCATGCTGGCCATCGACGACCAGGTCTGTCCGGTTGCCCTGATCCGCAACCTCGAACACTTCTTCGCGCAGGAGTCGTGCGGCTGGTGCAC
>DATFML010000268.1:0-13691 GCA_035266965.1 Gammaproteobacteria bacterium | reverse complement strand
GCTGCCGGCTTTGCGCGAGCTTGGATTCGCCATTCCCCGCGCTCCGGAAGGCGCCTTCTATCTGTACGCGGACTGCAGCCGCTTCACCGACGACAGCTTCGCCTTTGCCCGGGATCTGCTCGAGCAGGCCGGCGTGGCCATCACGCCGGGCATCGACTTCGGTAACCACCTGCCGGCGCGCCATGTGCGCTTTGCCTATACCACCGGGCTGGACGAGCTGCGCGAGGGCGTCGCGCGCCTGCGCGCCTATCTGGGTTAGGCGTCCGCGCCGCCGCCCCGCAGCTCCCGCACCCACATCACGGTGGCACCCGCCACCGCCGCCGGCATGGCGAAGAAGTTCACGATGGGAATGAGGGTCAGGACCAGGGTGGCACCGCCGAACCCGAGGGCCAGCAGGCGGCGCCGGCGCAGGCGTTCGCGCTGGGCCACGAACTGCAGTCCGTGATTGGCCATGGGATAGTCCGCGTACTCCAGCGCCAGCATCCAGGCGCTGAACAGGGCCCACAGGAACGGCGCGGCCAGGTTGATCACGGGAATGAAGGACAGGATCGCCAGGGGAATGGCCCACAACACGAAGTACCCCAGCTTGCGCACTTCCGACATCAGGCTCGGCAGCACGTCCTTGAGCAGCGCCAGCCAGCCCCCTTCGACCGGTGCCGCGCCGGTCAGCAGGTGTTCCACCGCTTCGGACAGCAGGGCGTTGAAAGGGGCGGCGATGATGTTGGCCACCAGGGTAAAGGTGTAGAAGACACCGATCAGTGCGCCCGCCGCGAACAGCGGCCACAGCAGGTAGCGCAGCCAATCCAGCCAGTGCGGCAGGTAGTGGAGCAGGTGATTGATCAGTTCGTCGAACCAGACCGCCGCCAGGCCGATGGCGGCGGCGAACAGCACGGCATTGATGGCCAGCGGTATGGCCACGTAGCGGCGCAGTCCGGGGCGGCGGATCAGGCGCCAGCCTTCCATCAGGCAGCCGACGCCGGTGACAGAGTCCTTCATGGGTGTGTCCGGTTGTCTCCGATGGGCGGGGATGATGCCACAGTGGGCGGCTGCAGAGCCGGGGTCAGCCGCCCCAGGCTCGACGGGCCAGCAGGGCGGCGCCGTAGGCCGCTTCCTGGTGGGGCGCCGCCGTCACCGGCACGCCCAGCAGTCGGGCCCGGATGGCCGTCCAGGCCGCATTGACGGCACCGCCGCCGACCGTCAGCACGTGGGCGGGATAGGGCGCGCCCAGGTCCGCCAGTCGCCGGTAGCCGCGGGCCTCGATGGCGGCGATGCCCTCCAGCAGGCCTTGCAGAAAGGTTGCGTCGTCGTCCGGGCGCGGTTCCAGTCGCGGTTCGAGCCCGGGGGCGCTGTCCGGAAAGCGCTCGCCAACGGCGGGCAGCGGGTAGTAGTCCAGGCCGGTGGGCTGCTGCGGCTGCAGGCGGGGGGTCAGACGTTCCAGATCCCGGTCGCTGAAGAAGCGGCGCAACACCGCACCGCCGGTGTTGGAGGCGCCCCCCGCAAGCCACAGGTTCCCCAGGCGGTGGCTGTACACGCCGTAGCGTGGAGCGAACACCGGCTTGTCGGCAAGCACCTTGACCACCAGGGTGCTGCCCAGGGCCGTCACCGCTTCGCCGGGTTGCCGGGCACCGGTGGCGATGAAGCCGGCGGTGCTGTCGGTGGTGCCGGTGGCGACCAGCACGTCCGACCCCAGTCCCCAGCGCCGGGACCACTCGGGGGCCAGCGGCCCGATGGACGTGCCCGGCGGCTCGACCCTGGGCAGCCACGCGCGCGGTACTCCGAGTTTATTGACCAACCAGTCGGGCCACCGTCGCCGTACCGGATCGTAACCCAGCTTCAACGCATTGTTCTCGTCACTGACGCCGAACTGGCCGGTGAGACGGCCGCTCACCCAGTCGGCCTGGTGCAGGGCATGGGCGGCGTGGTCCGCGGCGGCGGTGCCCTGGAGAAAGAGCAGCTTGGCCAGGCTGGAAGTGGCCCCGTGGGCGCCACATTCAGCCGGCGCCACGGCCGCTATGCGGCGGGCCTCCCCGGTGGCCCGGGCGTCGCTGTACATCAAGGCCGGTCCGCCGGGCCGGCCGTCGGGATCGCACAGCAGCAGGGTGCCGGAGGTGCCGTCCACCGCCATGGATCGTATGCTCCCGGGAGAAACCTTGGAGCAGAGCGCCTCCATGGCTTGTTCCAGTGCCGACCACCACATTTGCGCCGTCTGGTCGACCTCCACTCCCTGGCGATGAGGCGCGGGCAGATTGGCGCGGACCCAGGCCCGCTCCTCGCCGGCATCGTCGATGACGCACAGGCGACAGGCGGAGGTGCCCAGGTCCACTCCCAGGTAGAGCGCTTCCGGTTCAGTGTCTGGCATCGAAGCCAAGGGCGTCCGTCGGTAACCACAGGCGGGTCTGGCTATCCGGCACCCCTGTTCGGGACCGTCGGCCGCAGGGATGCGGCCGTCGAGCGTACAGGGACGTATTCACAGCGTGTCCCGAACAGGGGTGTCGGATAGCCCGCCACACCGCCGATGATTGATAAGAAACATTAGATAAATAACGTAAGTTAATAATAGTAGAAAGATATAGACTTCTTTACGGCAGCGCCACCGCTTCCGGCGGGGTCCATAGAGGGTCACGATGCTCAGCCACCACGGTGGTGTAGATGCCGCCACGCACGTTGAATTCGGCGGTCAGGCGCATGAAGCGCGGCGCGCAGGCTTCCACCAGATCCTCCAGGATCCGGTTGGTCACATCCTCATGGAAGGCGCCCTCGTCCCGGAACGACCAGACGTAGAGCTTGAGGGCCTTCAGCTCCACGCAACGGGCAGCGGGCACATACTCCAGGTTCAGAGTCGCGAAGTCCGGCTGGCCGGTCTTGGGGCACAGGCAGGTGAACTCGGGGATCCGGATGCGGATGGTGTAGTCCCGCTGGGGGTGCGGATTGGGGAACGTGTCCAGCTCTTTGCTCGGTTGTGTGCTCATCGCCCGTCGACTGCAAGAAGGAAGTTGATAAAGGACAGGTAAACAACGCCTTTGGTAAGGGGCTTGCTAATGGGCCTTGCGGCTTGCCGGTGCCGCGCCGCCGATTCCCGTCCGTGAAGCTTGTATATTCTAACTGCCATTGTGTATCTTCGCCCGTCATGCGTCTGACCAAGATCAAACTCGCCGGCTTCAAGTCCTTCGTCGACCCAACCACCATCCACCTGCCCAGCAACCTGGTGGGCATCGTCGGTCCCAACGGTTGCGGCAAGTCCAACACCATCGACGCGGTGCGCTGGGTGATGGGGGAGAGCTCCGCCAAGAACCTGCGCGGCGACTCCATGGCCGATGTCATCTTCAACGGGTCCAACAGCCGCAAACCGGTGGGCCACGCCATGATCGAACTGGTATTCGACAATGCCGACGGCAGCGTGGGTGGTCAGTATGCCCAGTACAACGAGATCTCCATCAAGCGCCAGGTTTCCCGGGACGGTCAGTCCTCCTATTTTTTGAACGCCACCCGCTGCCGGCGCCGGGACATCACCGATATCTTTCTCGGCACGGGGCTGGGCCCGCGCAGCTACTCCATTATCGAGCAGGGCATGATCTCCCGCCTGATCGAGGCCAAGCCCGAAGAGCTGCGCATCTATCTGGAAGAGGCGGCGGGTATTTCCAAATACAAGGAGCGCCGTCGGGAGACCGAGAACCGCATTCGCCATACCCGGGAAAATATCTCGCGTCTCGATGACTTGCGAGAGGAAATAGAGAAACAACTTGAGCGTCTGCAACGGCAGGCCCGCACCGCCGAGCGGTACAAGGAGCTCAAGCAGGAGGAGCGTCGCGCCAAGGCCGAGCTGTTGGCCCTGCGCTATCGCGCCCAGCACGAGGAAAGCGCCAGCCGGGAGCGGGCCATCCAGGAGCGCGAGACCGCCCTGGAGGCGGTGGTGGCCGAGCAGCGTGCCATCGAAGCGGCCATGGAGAAGGGTCGGGAAGCGCTGGTGGAGGCCAACGATGCCTTCAACGAAGTCCAGGGCCGTTACTACGGACTGGGCGCGGACATCGCCCGGGTCGAACAGACCATTCAGCACGGCAAGGACAGCCGCCAGCAGCGCCAGCAGGAGCTGGCTCAGACCGAGTCGGCCTGGAGCGAGGCCCAGGCACATATCGAGGTGGATTCCGCCCGCTTGACGGAGCTTTCCGAGGAGCTGGCACGCAGCGAGCCGGAGCTGGAGAGCCTGCGGGAGCGGGAGCAGGCCTCGGCCGCCGCACTGCGCGAGGCCGAAGAGGCCATGCACGACTGGCAGGTCCAGTGGGAGGATTTCAACCGGCGCGCCGCCGAGCCCTCCCAGACCGCGCAGGTGGAACGTACCCGCATCGACCACCTGGACCGTCAGCTGATGCAGCTGGCCCAGCGTCTGGAACGCATCGAGCAGGAACTGGGCAATCTGTCGGTCACCGGACTGGAAGAGGAGATCGAGTCCCTCACCGCCCAGGACGCGGAAGGTGCCGAGCGTGCCTCCGCCCTGGACGGGGAGCTGCAGGCGTCCCTGGGCCGCATCAGCGAGCTGCGGGAATCGATTCAGCGCCAGTCCACTGAGCTGAACGAAGTGCGCGGCCACCAGCAGGACGCCCGCGGCCGTCTGGCCTCCCTGGACGCTCTGCAGCAGGCGGCCCTGGGCCGGCGCGCCGGCGCCGTTACCGATTGGCTGGAATCCCAGGGGCTGCAGGATGCCCCCCGTCTGGCCCAGCAGCTGCACGTGGACGCGGGCTGGGAACGGGCCGTGGAGACCGTGCTCGGATTCTACCTGGAAGCGGTGTGCGTGGACGGTATCGATCGGGTGGCCGGCGTGCTGGAGGGCCTGGAGCACGGTGCCCTGGCGCTGGTGGATACCGGTGCACCCGCCGCCGAAGCCGCAGCCAGCCAGGCGGCCGTACCGCTGTTGGCCAAGGTCCGGGCGCCCTGGGCCCTGGACAGTCTGCTGGGGGGCGTGTACGCCGCCGACAGCCTGCCCCAGGCGCTGGAGTTGCGTACCCGGCTGGCGCCTCACGAATCGATCATCACCCCCCAGGGGATCTGGATCGGGCAGGGCTGGCTGCGGGTGGCCCGGGATGCCGACGAGCGGGCCGGGGTGATTGAGCGCGAGAAAGAAATCAGTGAGTTAAACGAACAACTTAATAGTTACACTGAAGTAGTTCAGACCCTGGAACAGGGTCAGGAAGAAGCCCGGGAGGCCCTGCGGGAGGCCGAGCAGCGGCGCGAGGCGTTGCAGGCGGAGGTCAACCAGGCACACCGCCGGCAGAGCGAAATCCACGCCCAGCTGGGTGCCCGGCGCAGTCGCCTGGAGCAGGCTCAGTCGCGGGTGCAGGCTTTGCGGGAGGAAGCCGAAGAGTTGCGGGCCGGTGACATCCGCGGCCGCGAGGAGCTTGGCGAGGCCCGCAGCCGTCTGCACGCGGCCCTGGAAGCCATGGAGACTCTGGCTGAAGAGCGCGAGCAGCGCGCCGCCCAGCGCGACGACCTGCGCCAGGCCCAGGACGAAGCCCGCGCCCGCGCCCGGACCGACCGGGAAGCCGCCCAGGCGCTGGTGATTCGCATCGAGAGCATGCGCACCGCCCGCACCAGCACCGAGCAGAGCCTGGAACGCATGCGCAGCCAGCAGAGTCATCTGCGCCAACGCCGGGAGGAGCTGCAGGAAGCACTGGCCGAAGGCGAGGCGCCCCTGCGCGAGGCCGAGCAGGAACTGGCCCGGATGCTGGAGCGCCGCAGTGAGGTCGAGGCGGAGCTTTCCGAGGCGCGCCGGGCGGTGGAGGACATCGAGCACACCCATCGCCAGCAGGAGCAGCAGCGCCTGCAGCACGAGCGCGACGCCCAGACCCTGCGCGACACCCTCGGTCAGGAACGCATGGCCTGGCAGGAGATCAAAGTACGCAGCCAGACCCTGCTGGAACAGCTGGCCGAGACGGGCCTGGAGCTGCAGACCCTCGATACGGAAATGCCGGAAGGCGCCAACGTGCAGGACTGGCAGCAGAAAGTGGAGCAGCTCGAGCAGCGCATCCAGCGCCTGGGCCCCATCAATCTGGCGGCCATCGAGGAGTTCCAGGAGCAGTCCGAGCGCAAGACCTACCTGGACGCCCAGCACGCGGACCTCACCGAGGCTCTGGAAACCCTGGAGAACGCCATCCACAAGATCGACCGGGAGACGCGCACCCGCTTCAAGGAGACCTTCGACAAGGTCAACGGCGGCCTGCAGCGCATGTTCCCCCGCCTGTTCGGCGGCGGCCACGCCTACCTGGAACTGATCGGCGAGGACCTGCTGGACACCGGCGTGACCATCATGGCCCGGCCGCCGGGCAAACGTAACAGCACCATCCACCTGCTGTCCGGTGGCGAAAAGGCCCTGACCGCGGTGGCCCTGGTGTTCTCCATCTTCGAGCTCAATCCCTCGCCGTTCTGCATGCTCGACGAGGTGGACGCGCCCCTGGATGACGCCAACGTGGGGCGCTTCTGCGACATGGTGCGGGAGATGTCGGAGCGGGTGCAGTTCATCTTCATCACCCACAACAAGATCACCATGGAAATGGCCAACCAGCTCACCGGCGTCACCATGCACGAGCCCGGCGTGTCACGGCTGGTGGCCGTGGACGTGGAGGAAGCGGCCCAGATGGCGGCGATGTGACGGACGGGTCGGCGACGTCGGGCGGTTTCGCTGCGATGGGCGGACGTCTAATCTGAAGACATCATGGATACCTTGCGTTGGATACTGCTGATTGTGGGCCTGCTGGTCATCGCCGGGGTCTACGTGTGGACCCGGCGGCAGGCGCGGCGTAGCGGCGATCATCTGCCGGTGGACCTGGGTCACATCGACGACACGCCCTTGGATCGCCGCACGGGCGAGCCCCATCTGTCGGACGTGGACCCGGAGGTCTTCGACCAGGAGTTGGCGGGACTGGGGAGAATCGTCGCCGAGCAGGCCGCACCCCCGGAATCGGATGTGGCCGTACGTCTGGACGACCAGGACCGGCAGACCCATCCGGCACCGCCGGCGGCCGAGGAGGCCGCACCGGAGCCTGCACCTCCCCGGGAGCCGCCCGCCGCTCCCCGGCCGGCGCCGGCGCCGGCCGAGCCCGTGTCCGCCGATGGGCCGGCGCAAGCCGAGCCGCCGGACGGCTCGGCCGGGGCAGTGGCGCCGCGTCCGCCGACCAAGGACGAGAAGATCGTTGCCCTGTTCGTGGTGGCTCCCCGCGGGCAGCGTTTTCGAGGGCACACGGTTACCCGTGCCCTCAACGAAGCCGGTCTGCAGTTCGGAGCGATGGACATCTACCACCGCTATCCGCGCCAGGAGAACGCCGCCGAACCGGTGTTCAGCGTGGCCAACCTGGTGGATCCCGGCACCCTGGATCCGGCCGCCATGGACGATTTCGTCACGCCGGGGCTGAGCCTGTTCATGCGCCTGCCCGGGCCGCTGGCCGGCGTGCAGGCGCTGGATGACCTGGTGGCGACCGCCCGGCGGCTGGCGGACAACCTGGACGGGGAACTGCGCGACCAGACCCGCAGTGTGCTGAGCCGGCAGACCATCGAAGCCTTGCGCGAAGAGGTGGTGGAGTTCGAACGCCGGGCGAGTATCCGTCAAGCCTGACTTTCGCCCCTCGGCCGGCCTGCGGGTGGGTCGCGGAGCCGGCCTGAGCGGTGATCCAAATAGCGCTGACAAGGCGTAGGGGAACGAACGTGGGCAGGCAACCAGCCAGCAGGGGCCGCCAGGCTTGCGGCGCTCCGGTTGTGGTCGGGACCGGATCATGAAGGCGCCGACGGACGCGGCCAAGCGCGCCGAGACGCTGCGCCGGCAGATCGACCACCACAACTACCGGTACTACGTTCTGGACGACCCCGAGGTCTCCGATGCCGAGTACGACCGGCTGCTGCGCGAGCTCCAGGAGCTGGAGTCGCAGCACCCCGAACTGGTCACCTCCGATTCGCCCACCCAGCGGGTGGGCGCCGCCCCCGCCGAGGGCTTCGGCGAGGTGCGTCACGAAGTCCCCATGCTGTCCCTTTCCAACGCGTTTTCCGATCAAGAGCTGGCGGATTTCGACCGGCGCGTGCGGGAAGGTCTGGATGTGCACCACGTGGACTACACCGCCGAGCCGAAACTGGACGGCCTGGCCGTCAGCCTGCTGTACGAGGACGGCGAGCTGACCCGCGCCGCCACCCGCGGTGACGGGGTGACCGGCGAAGATGTGACGGCCAATGTGCGTACCATCCGTTCGGTGCCCCTGCGCCTGCGGGGCGACGGCTGGCCGGCGCGTCTGGAGGCCCGCGGTGAGGTCTTCATGTCCCGGGAAGGCTTCGAGCGGCTCAACCGGGAGGCCGAAAAGAAAGGTCAGAAAACCTTCGTCAATCCCCGCAATGCGGCCGCCGGCAGCCTGCGCCAGCTGGATTCGCGCATCACCGCCGCGCGTCCCCTGGAGATCTTCTGCTACGGGGTGGGGCAGGTGGAGGGCGGTGAGCTGCCCGAGCGGCAGAGCGACATCCTCGCGGTGCTGCGCCAGTGGGGCTTGCGGGTCTACCGGGGGATAGAACGGGTGACGGGCCTGAAAGGCTGCCAGGATTATTTCGATGGCATGGCGCAGCGCCGCGAGGAGCTGCCTTTTGAAATCGATGGCGTGGTCTTCAAGGTGGACCGGGTGGATTATCAGCGCACCCTCGGCTTCGTGGCGCGCGCGCCGCGCTGGGCGGTGGCCCGCAAGTTTCCCGCCCAGGAGGAGAACACCCGGGTGCTGGACGTGGAGTGGCAGGTGGGCCGCACCGGCGCCCTGACGCCGGTGGCGCGGCTGGAGCCGGTGTTCGTGGGCGGCGTGACGGTCACCAATGCCACCCTTCACAACCAGGACGAGATCGACCGCAAGGATGTGCGCATCGGTGACACCGTGGCTATCCGCCGGGCCGGTGACGTCATCCCCGAGGTGGTGTCGGTCGTCAAAGCCAAACGGCCCCGCAAGGCGCGCAAGGTGCACTATCCCGACAAATGCCCGGTGTGCGGCTCGGACGTGCTTCGCCCGGAGGGGGAGGCCGCCGCCCGCTGCAGCGGCGGACTGGGCTGTGCGGCCCAGCGCAAGGAAGGCGTCAAGCATTTCGCCTCGCGGCGGGCCATGGACGTGGACGGTCTGGGTGACAAGCTGGTGGACCAGTTGGTGGACAGGGACCTGATCCACGATGCCGCCGATCTGTATGCCCTCGACGTGGAGCGGTTGGCGGGCCTGGAACGCATGGCGGAGAAGTCCGCCCGGAATCTGGTGAAGGCCCTGGACAACAGCAAGGACACCACCCTGGCGCGGTTCCTCTATGCGTTGGGGATTCCCGAAGTGGGGGAGGCCACGGCCCGCCAGCTGGCCAACTATTTCGGTACCCTGCAGGCCGTGCGCGCGGCCTCGGAGGAGGACCTGCAGGGCGTGCCCGACATCGGTCCGGTGGTGGCCCAGGAGATCCAAACATTCTTCAGGCAGGATCACAACCGGCAGGTGATCGACAAACTGATCGACGCCGGCGTGCGGTGGGCGGACGTGCCGGTGAAACGCCCCGAAGAGTTGCCGCTGGCCGGCAAGACCTTCGTGCTCACCGGCAGCCTGGACGCGCTGACCCGCAATGAGGCCAAGGACCGCCTGCAGGCCCTGGGCGCGAAGGTGACCGGCAGCGTCTCGAAGAACACTGACTACGTGGTGGCCGGTGCCGATCCCGGATCCAAGTACGACAAGGCCCGCGACCTGGAGGTGGAGATCCTGGACGAACAAGCCTTCGTGCGGCTGTTGTCCCGCCACGGAACGCAGTAATGGCCCGCACACCGACGGCGGGCCGCGACCCGGATCCGGAGAGTGCCATGAAGCGAGCCGGAAACGTGCTGTACGCAACGGCGGGGCTGCTGATGCTGATGGCCGGTACCGCCATGGCCGGTTCCAGTGCCGGGAGGTTGACGGTTCTGGGAGTGACCGACGACGGTCTTGTGCAGTTCACGGCCGGCACTCACATCAACACCCCGCGCTGTGTGAAACGCGGCGGTACCTGGGCAATCGCCCTGTCCCGCCCGGGGGCGCAGACCATGCTGGAACTGCTTCGCACCGCCGCCGCCAGCGGTGCTGTGGTGCGGGTCGGGGGCACCGGCCTTTGCGATGACATGGCCCACCATGAACGGCCTCGGGAGGTGATACTGGAGTATCCCCGTCCCTGACGGCCGGCTGCGCACGGCCTGTTCGCCTCAGGCGATGAGATTGGCCGCCCAGATCAGGATGAACATCACGACCAGCAGCACGCCGATGGCCTTGGCCAGATTGATGGTCATGATTTTGTCTTCGCCAGGCAAAACCGTCTCGCCAGTGTGGGTTAGAGCCGCACCCTGGCCCGAGGTGCGCGCCGGACCATTGGCCTGCGTCAATCAGGGTTAATTCAAGTGTATAATAAGTTTAATGAATGCTGTCAGGCTGAGCTTCTGCAGGGCAGTTCGGCCATACGCGGCGGAAACTTCCTCCCCACACGCCACTCGAAAGTGAACAGATGATCGATTACAGCGCGCTGTTTCTGTCCCATGGGGCCCCCACCCTGGCGGTGGAGGCTTCATCGACGCAGCGTTTCCTGGTGGCTCTCGGCAAGGAACTGCGGCGCCCGCGGGCCATCCTTTGTGTTTCCGCCCACTGGGATACGGCCCGGCCCATGCTCACCGGCGCCGCGGCTCCGCCGATCATCCGTGATTTTTTCGGGTTTCCGGAAGCCCTGTACGCGCTTCAGTATGGGGCGCCCGGCGACCCGGCGTTGGCGGAGTGGCTGGCCAGCGTGCTGGACCAGGCCGGCTTCGATGCGGGTGTGGACGGTACCCGCGGGCTCGATCACGGCGCCTGGGTGCCGTTGAGCCTCATGTACCCCCAGGCGGACGTGCCGGTGGTGCAGCTTTCCGTCCAGTCGGGCCTGGGGCCGGAGCATCACATGCGGTTGGGCCGGGCGTTGGCCATGCTGCGTCGCCAGGACGTGCTCGTGATCGGCAGTGGTGGTGCGACCCACAATCTGCGTGAGTTTCCCGGCCAGGCGCCCGATGCGGAGGCACCGTCCTATGTGCGGGAGTTCGATCAGTGGTTGGACGGTGTGGTGAAGGACGGTCGGCGCGACGAGGCGCTCGCCTACCAAGACGCACCCTCGGGGCTGCGCAACCACCCGACGCCGGAGCATCTGCTGCCCCTGTTCGTGGCGTGGGGTGCGGGTGGTGGCGAGGGCGGCGAGCTGCTGCACAAGGCATTCAGCCACGGCATTCTGTCCATGACGGCCTATGCTTGGAAATAGGGGGCGGCAGATGGTAACGGCGCCGCCCCGGGGTCCGTTCCCTTTACCTCGGCGGTGCGGGGCGGAGCATGCCGAGCATCTGTACCTTCGGGCGGCCGCCGGGATCCGGCCAAGGATGGTGGTTCATGGAACGAGTCGAACGTCCGGTTTCCGTCGGAGTGGCGGCGGCGCTGACCTGGATCTCCGCCGCCCTGCTGGGTGTCTGCGCGCTGGCCACAGGGATGCCCGTCGGCGGGCCGCCGGTCCACTGGGCCGTGGTGGCGGTGCTGTGGCTGCTGACCGGGGCCCTGGCGGTCAGTGCCTTCGGCATCGGGCGCCAGCGCCGGGCGCTGCGGCCCCTCGCCACGATTACC
The DNA here is from genome assembly GCA_035266965.1 of Gammaproteobacteria bacterium. Classification (GTDB taxonomy): domain Bacteria; phylum Pseudomonadota; class Gammaproteobacteria; order DATFLG01; family DATFLG01; genus DATFML01. The sequence continues at coordinate 2,058 of DATFML010000268.1, read as the reverse complement.
TTGACGACGGTGGTGATTCTGCTGGCGCCGACGGCAGCGGGTCCGTACCTGCTGCTGAATGTGGTGGCCCTCGCTCTGCTGATTGTCAACAACCCGCGGGGCCACGGCGCGAAGCGGCGCAGACCCGCACGCACGCGTGCCGGGATTCGGTTTGGCGGCGCTTTCAGTATAGAATATGTCTGCCTGGCGGCAGGAAGGTACCTACGTGAGTATAGAATCGATTATTTCCACCTACGGCTATGTGGCGATCCTGATCGGCGTGTTCGTGGAAGGTGAGCTGGTCGTGATGACGGCTGGCTTTCTCGCCCACCGGGAGATTCTGGAACTGCATTGGGTGATCGGGGCGGCGCTGTTCGGGTCGCTCTGTACCTACCAGATTTTCTTCCTGCTTGGCCGCACCCAGGGCACGCGTTTCGTGGCGCGGCGCCCCCACCTGCAGGCCAGACTGGCTCGCATCCAGGGCCTTCTCGAGCGGCATCACACCTGGGTCACCATGGGTTACCGGGCGCTGTTCGGATTTCGCGCCATGACGCCCTTCGCCCTGGGTATGACGGATGTCAGCCACCGACGCTTCTTCGCGTTGGATCTGCTGCCGGCAATCGTCTGGGCGGTGACGTTCTCCTATCTCGGCTACGCCCTGGGCGAGGGTTTCGACGTGGTGCTCGCCGATATCCATAAATACCAGCTGTGGATGGGCGTCGGGGTGGCCGGTGCCGCCACGGCGGCCCTTGCGACGGTCCTTCTCGTGCGCCGCTTCATGCGCTTCTGAGCGCCGCTTCCCGCCTGCTATGCTCTGAACTTGCAGCCGCCGAAAAGGCGGCCTCCGGCGTCCCTGGGGAATGACCGCCGATGGTCCCGGGACAATCTCCGCGCCCGATCCTGCGGCAGCGGTCCCGTGCCCCGCGAGCGCCGCGGTGCACTCGCACGGTGCGTCGGCCCGGTTGGTCTCGCGAGTCCAATCAGCGTAGACTGGACGTTTTTCATCTTTTGCGGAAGGAGTTCCCATGGAAGTCGCCAAGCATAAGGTCGTCCTCATCGACTACACCCTGACCGACGAGGAAGGCACCGTTCTCGACAGCTCGCAGGGCTCCGAACCGCTGGCCTACATCCACGGCGCCGGAAACATTATCCCCGGGCTGGAGGAGGCCCTGGAAGGCAAGTCGGCGGGCGATGCGCTGCAGGTTTCCGTGCCGCCGGCCCAGGCCTACGGGGAGCGCGACAACGCCCTCACCCAGGCTGTGCCCCGGGACCGGTTCGAAGGTGCCGACGAGGTGAAGGTCGGCATGCAGTTCCAGACCATGAGCGAGGGCGGCGCCCAGCAGGTGGTTACGGTGGTCGAAGTAGCGGACGACAATGTGACCATCGATGCGAACCACCCGCTGGCCGGCGTGACTCTCAACTTCGATGTGAGCGTGGTCGAGGTACGCGATGCCAGCGAAGAGGAACTGTCCCACGGTCATGTGCACGGGCCGGGCGGCCACGAGCACGGCTGATCGCGCCGGAGCGGCCATCAGCTGCTGATGACACCGGGCACCGTGTCGGGTCGGTCGCCGGTCAGCCCGCGCCGGTCCACCACACGCCCAGCGCGCCGGCCAGCATGACCGCCGCCAGCGCCGGCACCGTGCGGACGGCCAGGGAGCGGCCGGCGATTGCAGTGACCAGCACGCCCTTGACCAGGGTGTTGACGGTGGCTGCCAGCACGATCCCCTGGCCCGCTACGTGGGTCGATAACGGGCCGCCGGCCAGGCGCGCCAGGGAAAGGGTGATGGCGTCCACGTCGGCGAGCCCGGACACGCCGGCCACCAGGTACACACCGGCGTCGCCGAAACGGATTCGGGCGGCTTCCGCCAGCACCATGATGACGGCCAGCAGGGCGCCGAATTTCAGCGCCGGCAGCAGCTCGAACGGATTACTGACGTTCAACCCGCCGGTTTCGCCGGACTTGGCCGGGCGGCGCCACAGCCAAAGGGCCACGGCGTAGGCCAGGACCGTCATGGCAATCAACGGCGCGGCGACCGTCGGCAGAAGGCGGTGGTTGACCACGGCCACCTCCAGCAG
>DATFML010000267.1:0-3970 GCA_035266965.1 Gammaproteobacteria bacterium | reverse complement strand
AACAAATTCGACTCACGGAATAGGACGGAAAAGGGGACAGATCTATTTTTCCCGGGTTGCCGGTGACCTGTCACGCCCGCGGTTCAGATCTAATCTTGGAGGAGTGGTGCGATGCGTGTCGGCGCCAGCTCACTTGGGCCGCGGTTTTTCCGGAAAATGAATCCCTCTCCGTCTTTCGATATAGGCCAGGCTGCCGCGGGCTTCCCGGCTTCCCCACGGCAGATTGGCCACTCCCGATTTGAGAAGGGGAAAAATAAATCCGTCCCCTTTTGCCGCTCGCGGAGTGGCACCGGCGTTAAGATGACGATGGTTGCGCGGTCCGCTGAAGTTTGCGCCAATCCACCGGCGCCGACCCGAAGCACCGTTTGAACGAGCGGCTGAAAGCCGCCTCCGAGTCGTAGCCGACCCGGCCGGCAATGGTCTTGACCGGCGTGTTCGTCGTCTTGAGCTGGCGCGCAGCAAGCTGCAAACGCCAGTGCATCAGATACTGCATGGGCGGCTGCCCGACCAGGAGCTTGAATCGCTCCGCCAGCACAGTCCGTGACGCACCGACTTTCTTCGCCAGCCTCTCTACGTTCCAGCTTTCCAGTGGCGCCGCATGGAGGTACCGGAGTGCCGACCCGACCAGCGGATCCCTGGCGGCGGCGAACCACCCGACTGCATTGATCGACAGGGTCCGCATGTGTTCGCGAAGGATCTCCACGAACATCAACTCGGTCAGGCGCGACAACATGGACTGGGAGCCGGGCCGGGAATGCAGCACCTCGTCGGCGGTGTGCCGGACGGTGGTGGTTAGCCAGCCGCTGTGCCCCGCCGCATCCGGATTGACGTGGATCAGTCGGGGCAGGTGGCGGAGGATGGGAGCAAAAAGCAGCTCGTCGCACTGCAGAAACCCGCAAACGATGTGCGTGATGGCTCCGCCACCACCGTGTTCCACCACCGGAAGGCCGCTCCAGGGCGGTGGCGGCAGCAGCGCTCCCAGTGGGACATAGTCGGTGTCTTCCTGTCCATGCAATCCGTGGCCATCCCCGTACGGCAGCAGCATGGCATCGCCGTTGGCCAGCCACCGCGGCGCAGAGCGGTCCATCTCCAGCCAGGTGCCACCTTCAGCGATCAAGTGAAACGGGACGATGTGCTCGGTAGGAAACGGCAGTAACCGGGCCATTTCGGACGCGTCCGGCGTCATCATGGCCCACGGCTCGCTGAGCTCGGCGCGAAACAACACCATTCCCGCGAGGTGCATGTCATCCAGCAGGAGGGATAACAAGTCCGCCCCCGTGGCGGGAGGTGCTTCCGGCGTTTCGGACAGCACATCCGGTGTATCGATCATGGTTACCGACGGTGCCCCACACTAGAGTTGTTATCGGGTAACTGTTATCGACTACTGGAATATTAGCAGACGTTCAGGAAATTCAACCGCATAAAGGGGGGGCGTCATGGAGAACCAAACACGCAATTTGGTCGTTCTCATTACGCACGGCATTGATCACGAGCTTTCATCGGCCGGACTGACCGTCGCCCTCGGGGGCATGACCGCCGGCTTGAAGGTGTCGATCTTCCTGACCAGCTCCGGCGTCGACATTGTGCGGCGCCGCGCGGCCGATACCACCCACGTCGAACCGCTCGAGCCGCTGGCGGAGATGCTGACGGACTTCGTCCGGCGCGGCGGTAACTTGTGGGCTTGTACGCCGTGCGTGAAGAGTCGCGGCTACACGGAGGACGATCTCATCGACGGCGTGGTTATCACCGGTGCCAGCGGGATGCACGAACTGATCCTGGATGGCGCCGCGACCTTGAGTTTCTGAAAACGGGGAAGGGGGGAGATCGCCTCGAGAATGCGAGACTCCTCGACCCAAACGGAGGCACACCATGAATACCATAGCGACCAGGCAACCGCAGCTCGATACCACCGAGCTCGAACAAAAGGTCAAGGCAATGTACCGGGACGTTGCCCGCAACCCGCACGGGGAATTTCACTTCGAAATGGGCCGCGCGCTGGCCGAACGCCTTGGCTATCCCGGTGCCGACCTCGACCGCGTCCCGGCGGAGTCCATCGAGTCGTTTGCCGGTGTGGGTTACTACTTCGACCTCGCGCAGTTGCAGCCGGGCGAGACCGTGGTCGATCTGGGCAGCGGGTCGGGCATGGACAGCTTCGTCGCCGCCTTGCATGTTGGCCAATCGGGGAGGGTGGTCGGCGTGGACATGACCGATGCCCAGATCGAAAAGGCCGAGCATTTGCGCACGACGGCCGCCTTCGAAAACGTTTCCTATCAGAAAAGCTACATTGAGCGGGTGCGCTGTGAGGACGGGGCGTTCGACGCGGTCATCAGCAACGGGGTGATCAACCTGGCGCCCGACAAACAGCAGGTGTTCACCGAGGCGGCTCGGCTGATGCGGCCCGGCGGGCGGTTGGCGATCGCCGATATCGTCACCGAGGTCCAGCTGCCGGATGGCATTACCTGTGACGCCACGCTGTGGGCGGCTTGCATCGGAGGTGCCATGCAGGTGGACCGGTACCTCGAGGGGATCGAAAACGCCGGCCTGCAGGTCGAGGCGGTTAAAGACAATCCGCAATACCGCTTCATTTCCGACAGCGCGCAGGGTGCGACTCGGAAATACGGCGTCAAGAGCGTATCGATTCTTGCGGTCAAGGGGTAATTGGGGGGCGGCGGAGAAAGGGGACAGATCCATTTTTGCCAGTGGTGCGGTCGGCGCAACGCGCTAGCTCCGACGGCGTTCCCCTTCGGCTGGCTTCGCCGTCCGTGCCCCGGGGAATGACTTGCCAGAACGGGCGGCAGGGAGGGTCGGCCCCGGTGCCGGGGCTCCGTCTCCCCGATGCGCGGATGATCTTCTCCATCCGCGCATCGGGGACCCTGATCAGGCGGCGCCCGGGAAAATTGGGAAAATGGGGACAGATCGATTTTGCTCGCGTTGCCGGTCACCCGTGACGCCCGCGGTTCGGATCTACTCTTGGGGGAGCGGTGCGATGCGTGTCGGCCCCAGTTCCCTTGGGCCGCGGTTTTTCCGGAAAATAAATCCGTCCCCTTTTTCCCTTTTTCTCTTTTTCCCCCTGTCGGGAGGAGGTCAGTAGCCAGCACGCTCCCCCTCGGATGACCCACGTCAACACCGCGACGACCGGCCGCGACACAATGGCGATGCAAGGCAGGTGGATGCGCCCGGAACGGGGTTCACAGCCGCGTGCTGGCGCAGGGGCTGCCGGGAGGCCGTCCTTCCCCGGACGAGAATGCTGGACACACGCTTCGGAATGGCCGCTCTAGTACCGACGGAAAAGTGCGTTGCACGGGCCTGGCGCGAGCACCAGCAGGAGTTGCATGCATTCCTGCGCCGACGACTCGGCGACCCGGAGGCGGCCTCCGATCTTCTCCAGGTCGTCTTCCTGCGGGCCCTGCACCAGGGGCGGCGTTTCTGCGAGCTTGAGGCGCCGCGCGCCTGGCTGTTCCGGGTCGCGCGCAACGCCTTGACGGACCATCTGCGCACGCTCCGGCCCACGCTGGATCTGCCGGCCAATCTTGCCCAGTCGGTCCGGGCCCAGGCGGCCGTGGACTCGCTCGCCGAATGCCTGCCGCATGCCCTGGCAGCGCTCTCCGCGGCAGACCGGGACGTGGTGGAGAGCTGTGAGCTGGGTACCATGACCCAGCGCGACTTCGCCCGGACGCGAGGCTTGTCGCTGGCCGCGGCCAAGTCGCGGGCACTGCGCGCCCGCGCGCGGCTGCGGGAGGCCATGGTGCGCACCTGCGGCGTACGTTTCGATGCCGAGACCGGGAAGGTCTGTTGCTATGTCTCGCGGGCGGAGCCGCCGGAGGCAGGCGCGGGCCTCCGAAACAAGGCGTCCGGATCCTGCTGAAAGCACGCTGGTCGTCGCCCGCCCCCGGACGGGTGCATCCTTTCCCGCCCTGCTGCGTCTTCTTCGGTGAACAGTCATCATCAGAGGAGGCGACACGCGATGCCT
>DATFML010000266.1:0-2713 GCA_035266965.1 Gammaproteobacteria bacterium | reverse complement strand
CTGGGGCAGGGTGCGGGTGGCGACAGTGACGCCGTTTTCAAGCTCGGTGATGCGTAGCATGGGGATGAGGTCCGTCGATCTTCGTTGCTGTTGCCCGCGGTGGCGCGGTGTCCTGTTCGGAGGATCGAATTGGATTACAGCCGCATTATGACTGGTCGATGCGGGCCCCGGGGATAGGGATTCTCCGCTCCGAAGTCGTTCGCGGCAGGACGCATTTTCGACTTGCCGGACGAGCCCGGCAATCGGTTCCATGGCGCCGGGTGCGTGGGATGACCCGCGCCGTTCAGTGGGTCATCGACTGCGGTTGTTCTCTTTGCCCGGTTCCAGTGCATTGTAACCGACTGTCCGCACCGTTCCTGTGCGCGGCTCACTTTCCGTGCGCCCGAATCGTGCGCGTCGATCACCGCCGCAGGCCGCCCCGGGTATCGGCGCAGACGTCCAAAGGCCTGTCGGGCGTGGCGAAATCCCTGTCGTCCACGGCGTCCCGCGGCACTGCCCCAAGCCGTGGCACGATGCTTGCTCCCACCCCTGTGGACGAGAGGCTGACAGCGAGCACTGCCGTCGGTCGACAGCCTACACCCAATGACGACTAGGGTTCCGGTCCGCCGTGGCGGACGCCTGGACCGAGGGTCGTCGGCCTCCCCTGGCGAGGCTACACGGCGGGATAAAAGCCCGGGAGACCCGCAGGCCTTTCATACCCTGACACCCGTGTAACACGCAAGGAGGAACGCCATCATGCACTCGCTCACTCCCCAGGCACTCCGCACGACCTGCGCGCCACCCGTTTCCCACGGCGCCGCTCGCCGGCCTGATTGATCCGAGTTTCCTGACCAGGAGAAGCCCCATGAAACTGACCCGTTTCCGCAGCACCGGCCCGTCCCGTCTGAGCGGACCGGTGCGTCGTCACCACCCTTCATTCGACAAGACCCAACTGCAGGGCTGGAAGGCCATGCACCGGGAGGCCGAGCTGCCCAAGAGCGCCTGGGAGGCCGAAGAGCAGCGCGGCCTGGAACTGGGCCTGCAGGGTGCCGACAGCATCCAGGACCGCGGCATTCCCACCTTTTCCCGGGGCGAGCTGCCCCATTTCGCCGGCATCAATACCTTCATGAAGGCCCCCTACTGCGAGGATGTGCGCGGCGTGGGCAAGTATGACGCGGCGATTGTGGGCGTGCCTTTCGACGGGGGTACCACCTACCGGCCGGGGACGCGCTTCGGGCCCCAGGGCATCCGGCGCATCTCGGCCCTGTACACGCCCTACAACTACGAGATCGGGGTGGACCTGCGCGAGCAGATGACCCTGTGCGACACGGGCGACATCTTCACCATCCCGGCCAATATCGAGAAGACCTTCGATCAGATCTCCCGCGGTGTGGGTCACGTGTTCGCCAGCGGCGCGCTGCCCATCATTCTGGGCGGCGACCATTCCATCGGTTTCGCCACCGTGCGCGGCATCGCCCAGCAGACCGACAAGAAGATCGGCATCATTCACTTCGACCGCCACGCCGATATCCAGGAGAAGGACCTGGACGAGCGCATGCACACCACGCCCTGGTTCCACGCCACCAACATGCCCAACGTGCCGGCCGAGAACCTGGTGCAGATCGGCATCGGCGGCTGGCAGGTGCCGCGCCAGGCGGTGAAGGAGGCGCGCAAGCGCAACACCACCATCATCACCATGAACGACGTGGAGCAGCTGGGCCTGGACAAGGTGGCCGAGATCGCCCTGGAGATGGCCTGGGCGGGCACCGATGCGGTGTACCTGAGCTTCGACATCGACTGCGTGGACGCCGGCTTCGTGCCCGGCACCGGCTGGCCCGAGCCGGGAGGCTTCCTGCCCCGGGAGATCCTCTACCTGCTGGGCCAGGTGGCCAAGGAAGGCATCTGCGGCATGGAGGTGGTGGAGGTCTCGCCGCCCTACGACATCTCCGACATCACCTCCCTGATGGGCATGCGCGCCATCGTGGACGTGCTGGGCACCCTGGTGGCCCACGGCAGGATGGGATCCCACCGCAACATCATCCGCGGCTGGGGCGAGTGATGGACGCCCACAGCATTGCGGCCGTGCTGTCCCTGGCCTTCGGGCTGGGTCTGCTGCATGCCCTGGACGCCGACCACATCATGGCGGTGACCGGGCTCGCCAGCACCCGCCCGGGGTGGCGCACCAGCCTGGCGTTCTGCGGACGCTGGGCGGTGGGTCATGGCCTGTCCCTGGTGACCATCGGCGCCGGCGTGCTGCTGCTGGGCATGGCCGTTCCCGTGCGCCTGTCCGCCACCGCCGAGCAGCTGGTGGGGGTGGTGCTGGTGGCCATCGGTGTCTGGGTGCTGTGGGACCTGGTGCGCCGGCGGGCCCACCTGCACTTTCATCGCCATGACGGCATGCCCAGTCACGCCCACTGGCACCAGCACCACGGCAGCGCCGGTCACGACGAAGGCGCCCACCGTCACGGCCACCGGGCGGTGCTGGTGGGTCTGCTGCACGGCACCGCCGGCTCGGCGCCCCTGCTGGCACTGATTCCGCTGGCGAAGATGGGCTCGCCGTGGGTCGGTCTGGCCTACCTGCTGGTGTTCAGCCTGGGCGTGCTCAGCTCCATGCTGGTGTTCGGCGGCGTGCTGGGCGGCGTGTACGGCTGGCTGAACCGCTGGGGCGAGCGCGGCGTGCGGGCGGTGCGGGGCCTGGTGGGCATGAGCTCCATCGCCTTCGGCGGCTATCTGC
>DATFML010000265.1:0-9003 GCA_035266965.1 Gammaproteobacteria bacterium | reverse complement strand
GCTTCGGGCGAGAAGCGCAGGGCACCCGATAGGGTGCGACACCCGGGCGTCCTTTCTTTTTGGTGAGAAAACTGGGGTCAGAGTAGCAACTCTGACCCCAGTTTTCTCCTCGCCGCGCGGGCGCGAGAGCCCGCATTCAATAGAAGACAAAGACCGACAGGTCTTCACCAACCCAGCAGGAAAGCTTCCGTCGTCAGATCCACCCAAACCATGGGCGTTGCCCGCCCCAGCAATTACGCTAGATCGAGAGCCCGGTTAAGCTCATCGCGTATGGCCTCGCTCGCGCCGGGCCCGAACCGTGTCCGTCCTTCCTCGAACACGTCCGTGAACGCGTATTCGTATTTCAAGTCCTGCAGACCCAGCGTACCGAAAACCCGATTCTCGTAGGAATAATCGTCGACGTTGGGAATCAGAGTCGGCCAGCCGTTGTCGCCGGCGGCGCTGAGGATGGGGCCGAAGAAGATGACTCCGGGCTTGTTGCGCAGACGCAGAGCGCAGGTGCCTTCGGTACGACCGGACATGGGCAGGAAGTCGATGGTGCGGGTCAGCTTGGACTGCTTCTCCAGCTCGATATCCACCGTCCCGGAGATATGGGGAATCTCCGCCCCATAGGCCATGACCTCGGCGCCGGACGCGGCCCGCCAGCGGTCGAGATCCCGGGCCCCCGGGTGGCTCGGCAGGAAGATGAATTTCAGCGGGGCCAGGGCATTCAGTGCTTGCACCAGGCGGTCCTCGAAGGGAGGCGCATTGATCAGCACGCCCTGCACCTCCTCGTCCACCAGATAGTAGGCCGCGGGACCGGCGCCGGTGCCTTGCACCAGGTGGATGGTTCGTCCAGGCAGCTCCAACAGTCGTTTCAGCATGTTTTCCTCCTGCGACGCCCCGGACATGGTCGAGGGCGGTACCGGTCCGCATTGTAGCTCGTGAGTGGGTTCGAGTACGAAAGGCAAAGGCGCCACGGAAGACACGGAAAGCACGAAAAGGAAATGTGTGTCATCGGATGCGATGCGGTTGGCAGGTGGTGAGCGATGAGACGGGAAGGTGCTTTCACTGGGTGGTCTTACGTGGATTCTGTAAGGTCCGTGGCTCCTGGCTGCTTGGGGAGAAATCGGCGCAATGCCCTTCGGTTAGTGCGCCCTACATTGGACAAGGCACTGCTGGCAGGAGAAACCGGCCTCCGGACAATCAGAGCGGAGCTTGCCATGGGTTCGGAGCAAGCAGGGTTCCGTGGCTCCTGATTGAATGCGGGCTCTCGCGCCCGCGCGGCGAGGTACTTTCTCTTGCGCGGCCAAGAGAAAGTACCCAAAGAGAAGGCCGCCCGGGTGTCGCACCCCGTTGGGGTGCCCTGCGCTTCTCGCCCGAAGCGGCGCGCGCCCAACTCGCCGGCTGACCCGGCGCCCTGTCGGGCTTGGGTCATCTCGGGCTCGAACACCGGGCGCGCTTTTTCCCGCTTCGGGCTGCGATGCTCGGTGCGACACACGGGGCCCCAAAACCCAAGACCCAAGACCCAAAACCCAAAACCCAAAACCCAAAACCCAAAACCCAAAACCCAAAACCCAAAACCCAAAACCCAAAACCGACGTGACGTAGGGTGCAATAAGCGCAGCGCATTGCACCGAAAACTCATCGAGTCTACCCGCCCTTGCGGCGCAATGCCCTTCGGTTATTGCGCCCTACGACGTCTGGTGGTCCACTTCTCGGCCGGCGCCGAGCCCTTTCCGCTATTGCGCCGCACGTTGCAGCCACGGCAGTCTCTGCCAATTCAGTTTCCGTGCTTTCCGTGTCTTCCGTGGCGCCTTTGAATTCGCCTTTCCGTGGCTCTTCATCCCTGGAAGCGGTGGCACCGGCACTTACCCGGGCCGCCCGTCCACACGGGGGCGCAGCAGCATACTTCCGTAGCGCACCACCCAGGGGGTGAGGAACAGCAACCACACGGCGGCCGCCAGCAGGTTGAGGGGCACACCGAACGGGGCATAGATCAGCGGCGCGTCGCCGGCCACCCGCAGGGCGGCGGCGAGGCTGACACCCCAGAAGCACACCCAGGTAAAGGTCCCCGCCACCAGGGGCCGGCCGGAATGACCCAGGGTCACCCGCGACACCATGGCCACCGACATGCCGGCAATGAAGCCGATGCCGAGGGCATGCAGGGGCGCCAGGCCCAACACGAAGCGATCACCGGTGACCAGCAGCACCAGACTCTGGATCGAGTACAGGAGCATAGCCAGGGTCAGCCAGGAGAACGCCACGTGCAGCATGGCGAGCAGACGCACCTCGAAGCTGCGGCGCCATTGCCAGCGCACCGAGTGGTACAGGGCGATGGCAGCGAGGGGCAGGTCCACCAGGAACAGCCACTGATAGCGGCCGGCCAGCTCCAGGCCCAGATGGCCGCTGGTGCAGAGCAGCACGGCCGGCACGGTCCAGCGGGGCTGAACCACCTGGTAGTCGGGCAGCACGCTGTTGCTGAAGAAGGGGATCATGCGATGGGCGACAGCCACCAGCACCGGCACCAGGAACCACCACAGGCCCACTTCGATGGCAGCCCGCACCAGGATGAAATCCCCGCTCAGCAGCCACAGCAGGTACAAGAGCATGCCCAGGGCGGCCATGGCCAGGGCCACGTTCAGCAGGCGCTCGGTGGATTTGTCCCGCGCGGGTGCGGTGCGATACACCCGGTACAGAGCGCTCAATGCGGACAGCCAGCCCACCAGCAGCACAATGACACCCACGGCCATCCACTGGCGACCCGCGAACACCCCCGCATAGTAGATCCCGACGCCGAGCACCATGGCCAGGAAGGGCCCCACGTAGCGCGACCTGGCGATGACCTCGCCGTTCATCCAGCGCGGATAGGTGGTCATCAGAAAGCCGAGAATGAAGAACGGGAACAGGCCGTAGAGCATCAGGAAGGCATGCACCCACACCGCCGGCTCCACGGTGGGCAGCGGCTGCCACAGGCCGGTGTAGCGCCCGGTGAGCTCGGTACCCCAGAACACCAGCGTGAGTACGAGTTGGACCGCGCCGGCGAACATCATCACCCGATGGGGCGCGGCGGTGAACACCGACCAGTGCTCGCGCAAGCTCACGGGGCGGGCGGCCGTGTCAGCCACGTTCGGTGGGAGCACAAGCTGATCCTCCCCGGTTTCATAGAACGCAGTATATATGATTCACAATCGATACATCTTATAGCAGACAGGCCCCCCTGAAATCCAGACCGGCACGCGGAGGCGGGCCGCAGATCGGGTACAATGCGCCGACGAGGGGGAGAACACAGCCGGCACGCCGGCGAGCGCAACCACCCCATCAGGACACCATGAACGATAGCAACCGCTCACAGCGCCCGGTGGCGCTCTGGCTCCTGATCTGCTGTGCCATGATCTTCGGCATGGTGGTGCTGGGGGGCGTTACCCGGCTGACCGGATCGGGCCTTTCCATGGTGAAGTGGAACCCGATCTTCGGCGTGGTGCCGCCCCTGAGCCAGGCCCGCTGGGAGAAGGTCTTTCACCAGTACCGGCAGTCGCCGGAATACAAGGACATCAACGTCGGCATGGACCTGGCCGGCTTCAAGAAGATCTACTGGTTCGAGTACACCCACCGCCTGCTGGGGCGCACCATCGGCCTGGTGTTCCTGCTGCCTTTCCTGTACTTCCTGGCGCGGCGGCGCCTGGACCGGCCGCTGATACCCAGGCTGGTGGTGATGTTCGTGCTGGGCGGGCTGCAGGGCCTGCTGGGCTGGTACATGGTCAAGAGCGGACTGGTGAGCCGGCCCCACGTGAGTCAGTACCGGCTGACGGCCCACCTGGGCACCGCTTTGGTGATCTACAGCTTCATCCTGTGGGTGGCGCTGGATCTGCTGTTCCCCCGCCACCGGCGCCGCTGCACGCCGCCGCCGGCCCTGCGCCGCCTGTCCCTCGCGGTGTTGGGGCTGGTGGCGGTGACCGTGCTGGCCGGCGGCTTCGTGGCCGGCCTGAAGGCCGGCTATGCCTACAACACCTTCCCGCTGATGGACGGCCACCTGATTCCCGAGGCGATCTTCTATCAGCACCCCCTGTGGCGGAATTTCTTCGAGAACATCGCCACCGTCCAGTTCGACCACCGGCTGCTGGCGACGCTGACTTTCTGCGCAGTGATCGGGCTGTGGCTGGCGGCGCGCCGTTACGAACTGCCGCCGCGTCTACGGCTGGGCTATCACCTGCTGCTGGCCATGGTGGCCATCCAGGTCAGCCTGGGCATCTCCACGCTGCTGCTGCATGTCCCGATCCCCCTGGCAGCGGCCCATCAGGCCGGTGCGGTGGTGCTGCTGACCCTGCTGGTGTATCTGAATCACGGGCTGTGGGAGGGACGCGCCGAGTCGCGCAACCCGGGGCGGGCAACGGCGCACAACGCCTGAACGCCGGTCCGCTGCGGCCACCGAGGCGGCCGCAGCGGACCTTCCGGGCTACTTGCCGGGGCAGGGGCTCAGGCTGCTGAAGTAGGCCGCCAGGTTCTCCATGTCGGCATCGCTGAGGGGCTTGGCCATGGGCGACATCAGCGGATCGCTGCGGGTACCGGCCCGGAAGGCCTTCAACTGCTTGATGATATAGGCCTCCTTCTGGCCCGCCAGGTTGGGCCACAGGGGGTTGACGCTGAGTCCGTTGGCGCCGTGACAGCCGGCGCAGGTGCCCGCCTTCTCACGGCCCGCAGCCACGTCACCGGCGGCCAGCGCCGAATGGCTCCCCCCCAGCAGGACACCGGCAACCATCACTGACATCAATCGCTTCATCCGTCCATTCTCCACTCGGAAATCAATTGGGATTCGTCGGGCGAGGCCCGGCGACTGCCGGAACCCGGCCACGCCCATCGGCACGATGCACGGACGGCTCGCGCCGGCACCCGGCGCGGCTATTCTGGCAAATGGTCAAGTCCGTGTAAATTTCAGGCGGGCGATCAGCGCGGCTTGAGGTAGCGGGCGTCGTCGAAGGTCCAGATCCAGCGGGGAAAAAAGCCCACCAGAATGGTGACCAGCATGCCGTTCATGAACGCCTCGGGGAACATCATGAGGGGAAAATAGGGCAGGTACTCGTAGACGATATGCTGGTACGTATAAGCACCACTGGCGGCCAGCACCAGGGCGGAAGCCATGGCGCTGGTGGCGGCGGCGAAACCGGCGCCGAAGTACGCACAGGCGAAGATGTAGACGAAGATGTTGTGGGGCATCCACCGGTCCACGGCCCGGTAAATGCCGTAGCTCAGCAGCACCGGCACCACGCCGGTGAGCAGGGCGTTCATGGAGAACGCATGCCACCCGCCCATGCCGTAGGCGGTCACCCCCAGCAGCACGATCCCGAGGGCGATCACCGCCAGCTCCCACCCGAACATGAGCGTCAGCATGGTCGCCCCGAGCAGATGAAAGCCCATGCCCGGGCTCACGCCCGCCTGCAGGCTCCAGAGCACCATCAGGAAGGTGCAGGCCCCCAGAAACACGTGGGACATGCCGGGCTTGGTCAAGGCACGCCAGGGTGCCCGCCAGATGGCCAGGGCCAGTATCAAGCCATAGAGCACATGTGCCGACCATATCCATGGGGCGGGGAGCATGCCGTCGACGATATTCATGGTATGCGGAACCCCCTGAGCGGGCGCAAGAAAAGTTGCGAACCCACAAAGCTCGTGTAGAATCAAGCAGTAATAAGGATAGTCGAATCCGGATCGGCGTGAAACCGGACAGCAAAGCCGGCCGTACCACCAGACCGGCAACCAGTGAGGGAAACATGGCCCACCTGACTCTCGATGCCGTCTGCACCGGAATGGTGCTGGAAGCCGATGTCACCAACAGCGGCGGTCATACACTGCTGAAGGCCGGGACCGAGCTGTCCGCCCGCCACCTGACCCTGCTGCGAGCCCACGGCATAGCGGTGGTCAGCATAGGTCCGAACGTCCCAGGCAATGGAGTCGCGGCACCGCCGGGGGGCCCGGGGGACTGTTGCTTGGCCGAACGCTTTCGGCACAACGACACGGCTCATCCGCTGATCGGCGAGCTCATCAGGTTGTGCGAAGCCCGCCAGGCGGCATCCACCATGGCCGCCGGCAAATGAACGACGCCCTGCAAGCGCTGATCGCCGACAGCCCCGAGCTGGCCTCCCTGCCGGAGGTGGTCATGCGGGCGGTGGACATGATCAACGACCCGCGGACTTCCGCCTCGGACATCGGAGCGGTGATCCGCCAAGACCCGGCCCTCGCCATGCGCCTGCTGGGACTGGTGAACAGCTCCTTCTACGGCTTCCCGTCCCGCATCGAAACCATCTCCCGGGCGGTCACCGTGATCGGCACCCTGGAGCTGCTCGACCTGATCCTGGGCGCCAGCGTCATAAAGGCCTTCGCCGGCCTGCCCTCCACCCTGGTGAACATGCATAAGTTCTGGTCCCACAGCCTGTATACCGGGCTGGTCACCCGGGGGCTGGCCGTGCGCCACCGCGCACCCAATCCGGAGCGCTATTTCGTGGCGGGGCTGCTGCACGACGTCGGCTCTCTGGTGCTGTATCTGCGTCGCCCCGAACAGGCCGGCCAGGCACTGGCACTGGCGCGGGACGAGGGCGCGGTGCTCAGCGATGCGGAACAGGCGCTGTTCGGCTTCGCCCACGCGGAACTGGGCGCCGAGCTGATGGGAAACTGGAAGCTGCCGCCGGCCCTCACCGAACCGGTGCGGTTTCACCACCAGCCCAGCGCGGCCGTGAACTACCCCCTGGAATCGGCGCTGGTGCATCTGGCGGATGTGATCGCCAGCTCCGTCATGGGTTGTGCGACCGACAGCGACCACGTGCCGCCCCTGGACGAGGCGGCGTGGCAGTTGACGGGTCTGTCGGTGAACGTCATCGAGCCGGTGCTGGCCGATGCCGACGGCGAGTTCGCCGACGTGCGCAGCGCCCTGCTGCCCGAAGCGAGCGCCGCTTAAGCGCCCCCGCCCCCGCTCCCGCTCCCGACAGCGGCCCCGGACGGCCACAGCACCGGCCAGACCCGCAGCGCGAACACCAGCAACGCCAGCCAGGCGGCCGCGCCCCCGACGATCTGCAGGATGTGGACGGAGAGGAACAGGCCCGCCACCAACCCCCACACACCCAGGTGGGCAAGGGCCAGCTGTACCCACGGCCAGGCACCCATCCGGATGGGATTGCCCGTGAACCGGGGCAGCATGTGGTCACCCAGCCCGTAGATCATGAACACGATGAAACCCAGCGTGAACACGTGCAGGGGCGCCACCCGCTGGGGACCGTTGATGAAGAAGCCGTCGTAGACGGGCAGGGAAGCGCCGGCGATGAACAGATAGACCACCGAAGAGAGCACCGCAAGACGGCTGGGCAGCGCCAGCCCGAGCCCCACCTGCTGAGTGGCGGAACGGGCCTTCTCCGGGGCGCCCGCCACCATCTCGAGAGCCTCGGACTTGCTCTGCACGCCGATGCCCTTGAGCTCGCCGTCCACCACCAGGGACGGCACGGTCTTCAGGCGCAGGCGGCTCACCAGCTCGCGCCCTTCCGGCTGCCCCATGTCCACGACCTTGAAATCGATGTCCCGCTCTTCGGCCACTTCGCGCCACACGCGCTCGGCCTGATGGCAGGAGGCGCACCACTCGGAAACCAGCAGCTGAACGTTCACGGCCGGCTCACTCGGCGCAGCGCATGCACTGCACGTCGTAGCGTTCGATCCAGGCGTGCAGGGCGTCGATGGCCTGGTCCCCCCGGGTCAGGCGCTGCAGGGCGACGTCGGGATCGTCGGGCCGCATGACCACCAGCCAGGCGTTGGTGTAGGGCTCCACGTTCACGAAGCCGGGGTTTTCCTCCACCTGCGGGTTGATCCTTTCCACCGTGCCGTCGAACGGCGTCGGCACGCCGCCCGCCCACTTGCCGGACTCCAGCCTGACCACGGACTTGCCGGCCTTGCGGTGGGTGCCCGGCTTCTTGAAGAACACGTATTGCACCCTTCCGGCCATGGTCTGGGCCGGATCGGTGATGCCCAGAGTGAAGGTGCCGTCCCCGTTGGGGCGCACCCAGACATAGTCCAGGTCGTAGTAGAGGTCTTCGGGCAGCTCGCAGCCCCGGTATTCGGTCATAGTGCTAACCCGCACATTGCGCCAGCATCCGGGATGCTGGCGCAGGACAGGTGCGGCTGGGCGCCGCTCTGGAGCGCAAGTCATAGCCGTAGCTATGACTTGCGTAAAGAGCAAGCACAGGCGTGCCTGGACCAGCCAGGGCCCGGACAGGGCGCAGGCCGGATACAAGCCGCGTACTCAACATTCCGGCATTCATTTGAAGGATCCTCCACTTCGTCAGTCAATTGCGCTCAGGCCGGCGACCGGCTGGTGCAATGTGCGGGTTAACCCCTCGGTCCGTAGTGGCGCACCGTCATCAGGATGTTCAGGGTGAACAGCGCCATGGCCAGCCAGGACAGCACGCCGCCGGCGGCGATGACGTCGTTGTGCAGGCTCAGCCAACCGGCGACCATGATCAGCAACCCGGCGTTGGCCACGTACAGCTGCCAGTTCGCCAGCCGTTCCGAGAACAGGGGACGCCCCGAGAAGCGGGGCAGCACATGCAGCCCCACCCCGTAGATGGTCATGGCGACGAAACCCAGCAGCATGAGGTGACCGTGCAGGCGGGCGACGTTGCCGGGCACCGCGGCGGGGTTCACCAGCCAGGTCAGTGCCACCAGACCGCCACCCAGGCCGTAGACCAGGGCCATTGTCACGAATAGTCGATTGCGCCAGTGCATGTAAGGACTCTAGCGCGTCCCCCGTCGGACGCACCTTGATATAAATCAATATCCAAAATACATCATATAAATGTCAAGAGGAGCGGGCCAGCGGGCGGCTACTTCCACGGGATCCGCCGCCTTTCGGCTCACAACGGAAACGGGCGTTTGGTGAGGGCCACGGCCACGATGTACAGGAAGACAAGCTGGGCGGCAATCCAGAACACGGTCCGCACCCAGCGCTGCCGGGCAAACCGGAATGCCATCATGCTCATCAGGATATACACC
>DATFML010000264.1:0-7479 GCA_035266965.1 Gammaproteobacteria bacterium | reverse complement strand
CCTGGTGGTCGTGCCGTCCCTGTGGCCGAACCCCCTGTGCGAAGTGACCACCGAAGCGCTGCGCCACGGCGCGGCGGTGGTGGCGTCGGATGCCGGCGGCGTGCGCTGCTGCATCGAGCATGGCGAGACCGGGCTGCTGGTGCCGCCCAACGACCGCCAGAGTCTGTCGGAGGCGCTGGAGCTGCTGCTGTCCAGTCCCGATTACCGCCGCCGGCTGGGCGAAGCGGGCAGACGGCTGGTGGCCCGTCGGTTCACGGTGCGCCAGCACCTGCAGGGTCTTGCCGCATTGATCAGCGACTGCCAGTCCCTGCGCCGCGCCTGGGCGTGACGTCCCTCACTGGCGGTTGGCCTGTTCGCGCTCGCGCTCACGACCCACCAGCTTCACCAGATCGGTCAGTTCGCCGGCCAACAGGTCGAGCAGATCGTCCACGCTGACAATGCCCGCCAGTACGCCCTGCCCGTCCAGCACAGGCATGCGGCGTACCCCGCGGGCCCGCATGCGCCGCAGGGACTCCCACAAGCCGTCCTGAGCCCGGGCGGTGAGCAGCGTATCGCTCATCACGTCACGCACGGTCACCGACTCCGGCGCCACTTCTTCGGCCAGCACCTCGACCACCAGATCGCGATCGGTGACGATTCCCATCGGCACCGGCCGCTCGGGCGCACCCTCCACCACCACCAGGTCGCCCACATGCTGTTCGCGCATCAGCCGGGCGGCGGCCGCAATTGAGGTGTCCGGCCCGATGACGACCACTTCACGGTTGCAGATTTCCCCAACGGACATGACTGTCTCCCTGGTGAGGCGTTCCATCCACGTCAACGCTCTGAAAAACATAGCACGCCAGGAGCACGGTGGTGGTGCGCCAGGCGCCTGCCGGTCGCTTTTCTTGCCCACGCCTTTGGGGCAGAATCCCAGACAGTATGACGACCTCGCTATTTTCGGGTAGGAGCCGCCTGCGGGCCCGGGCCGTGTTTCTCGGCGAGCGCATCGACGTGCGGGCGCTGGAGGACATCCATCGCCTGGCCAGCGCTCCGCTCGCCGTACAGGCCGGCGAACACGGTTGTGCAGTGGTGTTCCGCTACGGGGCCGTGGTCACCTTCGGGCTGCAGCCCATGGAAGAGCTCACGTTCATCCAGTCTTTGCAGACGCTGGTCACCGACCCGTTCGAGGCCCCGGAAAGCGAAGAGGCGGAGCTGGGCATCGACCCCGACAGCGCCGAACGGGTCGACGGCAGCGGCACCATCTGGCTGCACGATCCCAGCGTGGAACGCCTGCAGGTGGTCGCCGACATCCTGGCCAAGAGCGTGGTGCTGGCCCACTACGAAGCCCGCATCGCCCGGGTCTTCGATCGCATCGAACCGCTGGCGGCGGGACTGCAGCGCCACGGCCGTGGCGGACGCGAGTCCAAGGAGCTGCTGCGCCAGATCGGCGACGTGCTGCTGGTTCAGCACACCATGGTCGGCCGGGTGGAGGTCGGGGGCAAACCCGAATTGCTGTGGGAACGCCCGGAGCTCGAACGTCTGTACCTGCGTCTGGAGGACGAATACGAGTTGCATGAGCGCCATCGGTCCCTGGACGCGAAGCTGGATGTCATCGCGCGCACCGCCGAAACGCTGCTCGAATTGCTGCAGACCAAGCGCAGCCTGCGGGTGGAATGGTACATCGTCATTCTGATCGTCATCGAAATCCTGCTCACTCTGTACGGCATGTTCGTTACCCATCAGTTGGGCGGGTAGCGCTCCGGACAGCCGGTGCCGATCAGCCGCTTCGCAACGCCGATGCCCGGCGCGGGCAATAACGGATGGGATATGCCGGAGAACCGCATTTGAACCACCGCCGCGCACCCACCGTTGCCCGGGACGACGGGCCCTGCCGCGCGTGTCGGGCCCGGCTCCCCGCGCGCCGTTCCCTGATCATCAGCGCGTGGGCCGTTGAAGGACGCTCTGCGGCGCTGACGGACATGCCCTGACCATGGCGTCCCAGGACGCGGCCGCCACGCTTTCCTACGCCGTGCGCCTGCCGGTGGTGGGCAAATATCTCGGACAGCTGGCCCTCATGCTGGCGGCGCTTACCCTGCCACCCCTGGCTGTCGCCGTGGGCTACGGGGAATACAGCCTGGCTCTGCACTTCGTGCCGGTGCTCGCGTTTCTGCTCGCTGCGGGCATCCCGCTGGCCCGCCTGCCCGCGCCCGAGCGCCTGCAGACCAACGAAGCGTTGACGATCACCGCGCTGGCTTTCGTGCTGGCACCGCTGCTCATGGCCTATCCGATGATGGGTGCGGGCCTGTCGTTCGTGGATGGCTGGTTCGAAGCCGTCTCGGGCATCACCACCACCGGACTGACCACCCTCACGCAGGTTGCCGACAAACCCCGGGGCTTTCTGTTTCTGCGCGCCTGGATGCAATGGTACGGCGGCCTGGGCATCGTGGTGCTGTCGGTGGCGCTGCTCATGGAACACAGACTGGCCACCCGCCGGCTCCTGCAGGCCACCGGCACCGAGGACACGGTGGCCACCACGCGCTCCCACGCCCGCCGGGTGCTGACCGTCTATCTGTTGCTCACCGCGGGCGGCGCGCTGGCGCTGGTGGCCACCGGACTCGCGCCCTTCGCCGCCGTGACGCAGACCCTGGCGGCCGTGTCCACCGGCGGCTTCTCCACTTTCAACGACAGCATGGCCGCCATGAGCACGCCCACCCGTGGCGTGCTCATGGCATTGGCACTGCTGGGCGCGGTATCCCTGCCCCTGTACTACCGCAGCTATCACGCCTGGCGCGAACCGCTGCGCGATCTGGAACTGCGCGCCCTGGTGGCGGGCTGCCTGCTCACCGGGGGGCTCATGACCCTGCTGCTGCACGGCCAGGCCGGGATGCCCACCGACCAGGCGCTTCTGCACGGCTTCCTGCTGGGCGCGTCGGCCCAGACCACCACCGGCTTTGCCTCGCTTTCCGTGAGTCATCTGCCGAGCGGTGCGAAGGCGTTGTTGCTGCTGTCAATGGTGGTGGGCGGCAGCGTGGGTTCCACGGCGGGCGGCATCAAGCTGCTGCGGCTGCTGGTGTTCCTGCGGCTGGTCCAGCACACACTCAAACGCGCGGCCATGCCCGCCCACGCCGTGGTACCCCCGCAGCTGGGCGGACAGAAGCTCGATCCCGACGACATCAACCGCGTGTTGCTGGTGATCGTGTTGTTCGCCGCGGTGATCGCACTGTCGTGGCTGCCCTTCCTCATGATGGGCTATGCTCCCATTGACGCCCTGTTCGAAGTGGTTTCCGCCACCGCCACGGTGGGGCTGTCCGCCGGCGTCCTGGGACCCCATCTGCCGGCGGGACTGAAAGGCGTGCTGATGGCGGATATGCTGTTCGGGCGTCTGGAAATCATCGCAGTGCTGATCCTGCTGTTCCCCGGAACCTGGCACGGACGGAGGACCGAATCCCTATGAGGGCCGTATTCATCGGAGCCAATTCCCTCACCGTCATGACCGCCCGCGTACTGCTCAACCGGGGCGTCGAAGTGGTGATCATCGAGCGGGACAAGGAACTGATCGACGGGCTGACCGGGGAACTGGACGCGGGGTTCGTCCATGGCGAGGGCAGCAAACCGGCCATTCTCAGGGAAACCGACCCCCACCATACCGACTTCCTGTTCTGTCTGACCGCCAGCGATCAGGCCAACATCATCGCCAGTCTGGTGGGCCGGTCTCTCGGCTTCTCACGGGTGGTAACCAAGATCGAAGACCCGGCGTTCGAACATATCTGCATCGAGCTGGGCCTGGAGGACACGATCATCCCGACCCGCACCATCGGTCGTTTCCTGGCGGACATGGTTGCCGGCCAGGATCCGCTGGAACTGTCCACCATGGTGAAGGACGAGGCCCGGGTGTTCTCGTTCGTGGCCCATGGCGAGGACGTGGGGCCCATCCAGGAGCTGGGCCTTCCGGAGAAAAGCCGCGTGATATGTCTGTATCGCGACAACAAGTTCGTGCTGCCCGAAGATGACGCCAAACTGCAGGACGGCGACGAGGTGGTCATCCTCACCCACAGCAGGAACCTGCCGGCCCTGCACGAACGCTGGTCGGCCCGGGAATCGGGCCGCCCGGCACATTGACGGGCTGATGCAACAGGCGGGCTGTGGAGTCACGATTCTGTTACATCCCCGTGGTGTAATGGCGGCGTTCGCTCTATCCAGGATACGTCAATGTTCAATGCGATGATTTCCCGCGGCTGGTTCGACCGACAGCAACCGACAGCGGACGGCCTGCCTGACCGCGAGCATGCGGACCTGGAAGCGCTGCAGGGCGACGCTGCCCTGCTCCATCGCGCCCGGGAGCTCAATACCCTGCGGGATGCCTTGAGCACCCCCACCGACCCGCCGACGCCGCGCTGACCGGAAATCCGGCCTCTGCTTTACAAACCGGCCGCGCGCCGCGACAGTACGCCCCAGGAAACCTCTGCACAGGTCACTGAAGCGGCGGTCATGGTGCCGCAAAGGCGCTCGGAATGCGCATTTACCCTTTGTAAACTGCGATTCCACACCGCCTTTGCGCCTTGCGATCGCCCCCTTGATCCACCTGTGCAGAGGCTCCCTCGCTTGAATCTCAGTGCCGGGAGGGAAGGTCGTGGGACCACGCATCGTAAAACCGGGTACCGAAGCCGAGTTCGAAACCGAGGAACGCTGCGCGATACTGGAGAGTTGGAACGATCCCCGCGACCCCGGCGCGTCCATTGCCCGGGCCCGTGTACGTCCCGGGGTGAGAACCCGCCTGCACCTGTTGGTGGACACCCAGGAGCGCTACCTGATCGTCCACGGCCAGGGAGAAGTTCGGGTGGGAACGCTGGCGCCCACACTCGTCGGTCCGGGCGATGTGGTGGTCATTCCGCCGGAAATCCCGCAGCAGATCACCAACACGGGCAAAGACGATCTGATCTTCTACGCCATCTGCACGCCGCGTTTTGAACAGACCAACTACCGGGACGTGGATCCGGAACCGCCCGCCGCCGAATCGCGCTGAACCGGTTTGCAGCCGGCAGCACCCGCACACAGGGCCGACCACTCCGATGGTCATCCACAGGGACGGCACACTGCCGCCGCGGAGCCACGACGGCAACCGAAGTCGTTACCGTGCCTGCCGCCGGCGCCCCGTATCGCGCCCGTCGCAACCGGACCGATGCCTGAGGCGGACAGCAACGGGCGGGATCAATCGCAGGCGACGGACCCGTACGGGTCGCAACGCCGCCCACCGACCCCGGATCAATACGCCGGGCGTGAACGTCTCGGCGCGCGCTCAGCCCGTTCCCGGGCCTCGTTGACGCGCAGCGTGCGACCGCCGAACTCGGTGCCGTTCAAGCGCTCGATGGCGGTGGCGGCGTCACCGGCCTCCATCTCCACAAAACCGAACCCGCGGGGCCGCCCCGTTTCGCGGTCCATGACCAGCTTTACGGCGTGTACCGTGCCGTACTGGCTGAACAGCGTACGTATGTCCTCGTCGGACGCACTGAATGGCAGGTTGCCAACATAGATCGATTTCATCGTGCCTGTCTCTACTGTGGTCGGAACCCGGAAGTCTCTTTGCAGACCCCTTCTCCGGGAAATGCGGTGGCCCATGAAACATCGGCTGGTACTGTCGAGCGACATCCAATGCCGTTGTCCGGCGCACCGTTCCTGAGCTCGGCCCCTTGTGTCCGCCGATCGAACGCCGATCGGGCCACTCCGCTGTCCGGTTTTTGCGTCGCGCTCGGGAGAGACAAGGAAAACGAACTTGATTTTGAGATTACGTCACAAGCTTAGCCCATCGCAACGTTTTTGTCGGCGGCCCGAAAAGCGTTGCATACAGGCGACAGGACCGAGCCCGCACAGAGCCCTTTGCGCCGGCTCGGCGGGCGGCGCACAATGACCGAACAGTTCATCGTTCCCCGATCGACAACGGGCCGATTCATGCTGACCGCAGGCACGCACCTGCAATCGTGATGCTGCAGCGCCTGAAGCAATGGCAGCGTCGCCGCATCGTACGCCGCCATCCCCTCGATCCCGAGCTGTGGCGCAGTGTCACGGCGAGCCTGCATGTGCTGCAGGGTCTGTCGGGCGCGGAGCTGCATCGACTCCGTGACCAGGTCATTCTGTTTCTGCACGAAAAGCAGTTCTATGGCGCTCGCGGACTGACCGTTACCGACACCGTGCAGACCGCCATTGCCGTACAGGCCTGCCTGCCCATCCTCAACCTGGACATGGACTACTACCGCGGCTGGTATTCCATCATCTGTTATCAGGATGCGTTCATCACCCGCCACCAGCAGATGGATTACGCCGGCGTGGTGCACAATTCCGAGCGGGTGCTGACCGGGGAGGCCTGGGAACACGGGCCGGTGATTCTATCGGTGACCGACGCCACACCGGATGCCGAGCCGTTCGGGGCCGGAACCAATGTGGTCATTCACGAAATGGCCCACAAGCTGGACATGCTCAGCGGTCAGGCCAACGGCTTTCCGCCGCTGCACCCGGGGATGAGCACGGCGCAATGGGCGACCGTGATGTCTGCGGCCTTCCGGCGCCTGAGCGGGCAAGTGCGAAGCGGGATCTCCCAGCCGCTCGATCCCTACGGCGCGGAAAATCCGGCCGAATTCTTTGCGGTGATGAGCGAATGCTTTTTTACTGCGCCGGAGCTGCTGGCCGGCCTCTCCCCTCAGGTCTACGCACAACTGGCCGCCTTCTACCGTCAGGACCCCGTACAGCGCCGCGGCTACGCGCCAGCCGCTGAAGGCGGTTCGCCGATCCGTTAAGCCAATCGAGCACTGCCTCATGCCGTCCGACAGCATCGACAACCTGAGTGACGCGCTGCTCGCCGCCCTGCGGCGCGCGCCGGGCGGCTTGAGCGAACACGAGCTGTTCAAGACCCTCGCAAGCGCGGGCGACGAGCGCTTCGAAGACCGGGTCTTCCACCAGCCGCTGGCCCTGTACCGCGCCCACTTTGTGCTGTTTCATCACCTGTACCGGCTGCAGGAACGGCTGGGCCGCGAGCGCCGCGGACAGCTGCGGATAAGCCCCTTGTGCATTCGCCTGCTGGAAGATGGGCGCGCGGCGGGAACGGCCGTTGACGAGTCTGACCCGCTGCGGTCGTATTACCTGGATCTCGACAATCTGGCCGACACCACCGGTGACGATGTGGATCGCATGCTGGGGCGGTTCTGGGCGGGGCTGACGACCAACGAGCGGCGCCGGGAGGCGCTGGCGGTGCTGGGCCTCAGTGACCCGGTGGACGATGGACAGATCAAACGTACCTACCGGCGCCTGGCCATGGCGCACCATCCGGACCGGGGCGGCGACACCGCCCGGCTGCAGACGCTGAACGCCGCCATGGCGGCGCTGTCAGCGGATCGGAAACACTGACCGGGAGACGGCCGGCCGGACGCGGATCAGTCGTCCTTCGCCAGATACCTGCGCAGTTTGGCGACGGTGGCGGGACCGACTCCGGTGATGGCCAGCAGGGCC
>DATFML010000263.1:0-6641 GCA_035266965.1 Gammaproteobacteria bacterium | reverse complement strand
GGCTTTGCCAGCACCTCTCTCAGAAAAGCGCCCTTCGCCTTCGAGGAACGTACCCATTCCTCCCTGCTGTACACTTTTGGGTTGATTTCACGGCCGAGTTGTTCCTGAACCGGGTGCAGAACGCCGACCACTTCGGAAAAGCCAACCTCGCCGATGATCATCAAGTCGATATCGCTCGTCGACGTTTCCTTGCCGCTGGCCAGGGAGCCGAAAATGAACGCCCAGTGGATCTTGTCCGACAACGCAGCCAGTGCCGACCTTATCGCGTCATGGACTCCGAAGGTCTTTTTGACAAGCCCCACCAGCTCTCCAAAGATCGGACATTCGGGGTTGGCCTGATAATGGTGTTGATTTCCGGATTTGGACATACGGAGGATGCCGGCGGCCGTCATACGCTCCAGTTCGCGCCTGATAGTCGCAACCCCCATGCCAGTCCGACGCAGTATTTCATTCACATAGAAAGTCTTGTCGGGCTGCCCGTACAACAGGCCCAACACCTTTTGCTGCGTCGTTGTGAAAAGCGCATCGCCCAATTGGCTCATGAGAGAGAATGCCAATTCATTCACTAAATGTGCACGATAGTTCACACTTAGTGAATTATCAACACTTCCTCGTTCCGTCCCGTGCCGAGGGTCCCGTGTTGAGGGTCGGATCTGCCAAAGCGCCTGTTTATCCGATGACTTCCTCGATCTGCACGGCGTTGTCGCCGCTTAGAAGGGCCGTTTTATGCGCGGAATCAGCGCCGTAGGACGATGCCGGTTCGCGGAGCGCAACGGCGCCATCCCGGTGAATCGCCTGACGGTGCGCCGCCCGGCTACCCAGACGGCCCTTGATCTCCTCGATGAACTCGGTCCGACGGACCGCGAGGCCCTCCGTCCATGCCGGCTCGCGCCCAGGCGGTGCAGCCCGCAGCGCCTCGTCCACCCACTCGCGGCAGTCTATTGTGAACCTGCCAGGTCGCTCAGCTTAAACAGATCGAGCAGCGCCAATTGGTCGATGACCGTGTAACGGGCAGGCGCGTGCTGTATTTCGCGATGCCTGCCCATTGGTCAATGCTCGCGATGGCGCACCACACCCGCCCGGCCCGTATAAAGCAAATCAGGCTTACTGCATGCCCATCTCGCTTTCACCAAATGAACTGTACGCCGGCAAACTCGTGGCCGCACTCGACCGGCAGCATCCCCGCGACCTCTTCGACGTGATGTTGCTTCTTGAGCACGAAGGCATCTCCTCTGAATTGGTGGACCTGTTGGTCATCTATCTGGTCAGCAGCAACCGCCCTATCGCCGAACTGCTCGCACCCAACCTGCAACCGATCCAACCGGTCTTCGACCAGCAGTTCCGCGGGATGTCGGTGCAAACCGTTACCGCCGAGCAGTTGGAGCAGTCGCGTAACACCATGATCGAAACAGTACGGGCTCAACTGACTGACGATCACAAGCGCTTTTTGCTGTCATTCAAGAGCGGGGATCCGGACTGGGATCGAGTAAGACACTCCCGTGCACGGGAGCTTCCGGCCGTTCAATGGAAGCTTCAGAATGTTCAGCGGCTTGGTGATGCCCGGCGGAAGGCGGCACTCGCGAAGCTTGAAAGCGTCTTGTCCGGCTGAGGTCCTGGGTGACAGCTTTGTCGAGTCGGCCTCATCATCCGAAAGGCTCGGCACCTTCGCTCAACGCTCTGACGTATTGGTCGTAGACGAACAACCGGTTGCGCCGCTGCCCGGTGAGCTCCCGCAGAATGCCCAGCGCCTCCAGGCGGCCGACGCAGTTGGTAATGGTGGTACGGTTGATGCCGGTACGCTCGGCGGCCTGGGCGATATTCAGGATGGGTCGGTGTTTCAGCAGCTCGTGGAGCTGCAGGCAGGAGCCGGCGATGCGCCCCAAGTCGCGGATGCGCTGGCTGTCCTGCTCGAACATGTCCCGCAGGCGGCGGGCAGTGTCCACGGCCTCGCGGGCGGTGTCCCGCACGCCGCGCAGGAAGAACCGCAACCAGCCCTCCCAGCCGCCATGGGTGCGCACGCGGTTCAGACGATCGTAGTATTCGCTGCGGTTGAGCTTGAAGTGCAGGCTCAGGTACAGGAGCGGTTCGCTGAGCACCTGCTCGCTGCACAGCAAGAGCGTGATCAGCAGCCGCCCGAGACGACCGTTGCCGTCCAGAAATGGGTGAATGGTCTCGAACTGGACATGGGCCAGTCCCGCCATGATGAGAAACGGCACGGATGGCGGCTCTTCATGCAGAAAACGCTCGAACGGGTCGAGGCACTCCATCAGCCGCTCCGGAGGCGGCGGGACGAACACGGCGTTCCCGGGGCGGGTCCCGCCCAGCCACACCTGGGTGCGACGGAACTCGCCGGGGGTCTTGCCCGCGCCGCAACCGCCTTCGAGCAGCTGCTCGTGGATCTCCCGCAACAGGCGCAGGGAGACGGGAAAACCCTCTCGGATCCGGCGCAGACCGTGGTCCATGGCGGCGACATAATTGGATACTTCGCGGGTGTCGTCCACCGGCACGCCGGGGGCCTCATCCAGCTCGTAGAGCAACAGATCGGAGAACGACGACTGGGTGCCCTCGATCTGCGAGGACAGCACGGCCTCCTTGCGCACATATTGGTAGAGAAAGAGCTGCGTGTCGGGCAGGGCTCCCGCGATGCCGTCCAGCCGCCCCAGAGCACGGTTCGCGTCCTCCAACAAGCTCAATAGATCCGCGTCCAGCTCCAGTGGTGGCTGAGGCGGGAGCGGCGCGGGCAGGAAGGCCCGGTAGCTTTCACCCGCTACGGTGCAGGGGATGTATTGGCCGCTGGTGCGCTCCATGGCGAGCTGTCCTGAGAAGGCCCTTTATGGTTTGTTCACGTGATTCTAGGTCGTGCAGCCATTCTTATGCAACTTTCCTTGTGCATTGCTTTATAAGACGCCAAAACTGGATGTCCTGTGCAACCTTGTCGT
This sequence comes from Gammaproteobacteria bacterium, assembly GCA_035266965.1. Classification (GTDB taxonomy): domain Bacteria; phylum Pseudomonadota; class Gammaproteobacteria; order DATFLG01; family DATFLG01; genus DATFML01. The sequence continues at coordinate 3,702 of DATFML010000263.1, read as the reverse complement.
GCTAGCCAGAGGAAAAGCATCGATTTATGCAATCTTATAACATTAAAGTTGCATATCTGGCACAAAGATGGCCTCATGTTTGGTGAAAACTCTAATTTTATAGGCGTAACGATCACGTGAATGGCCATCGTCCACCATTCCCTGGCAAGGGGCCGGCGGGCGATCGCTCCTGGCTGTGAAGGTGAGGTGCCGCGAGTACCGGTGGTCTATTGCACGGCATCCGCCATGAACGCCCGCCCGGCTTTGATGTAGTCATTGCCGCAGGCCACCATCGCCGCCTCGGACTTCCAGTTCTCGCAGCCTTTGGGTGGCTTGTACTGGGCTTCGAACGCCTGCTCCAGGGCTTGCTGGCGGGCCCACCGATCGGGCGGGGGCGCAGCCTATCGCCGGATCGGTCAGCGCGGAAAATAAATCCGTCCCCTTTTTGGTGGCGGCGCGCTTCAGGACGCCATACCCCGGGCCCCGGACTCACCCTTGCGGGCCGCTTGCTGCACGTCCCATTCGGCTTTCTCCAGCAGCTTTTGCAGGTTCAGTACCCGCAGGTGGCCGTTGCAGCCGTCCACCACCCCTTCGCGCTTGAGCTCGGCCAGCAGGCGATTGACCACCACCCGCACGGTGCCGATCATGTGGGCGAGCTCCTCGTGGGGCAGATCCTCGATGAGGTTGGCGCGCCCGGCGCCGGTGGGCGCGGGGGTGTCGTAGTAGCGCAGGATCAGGTGGGCCAGGCGGGTCATGGTGTCGTGCACCGCCAGGTCGCCGGCCAGCTCCATGAGCTCACGCATCCGGGCGTCCACGTAGCGGCGCATGGCATGGCGGAACGCCGGATAGGTATCCAGCCAACCCCGCCACAGGGCCACCGGCGCGGACAGGGCCTCCACCGGGTCCAGGGTCTGCACGGCCACGTCATGGCGCTCGCCGTCCAGCAGGCTGACGACGTTGAAGCCGTCCCCCGGGCCCAGCAGGAACAGGGTCACTTCCCGGCCGGTGCTCGCATTCTGCCGCGTCACCTTCACGCGGCCGTGCACCAGCACGAAGAACCGGTCCACGGCCTGCTGGGGGCTCATCACCACCTCATGGCGCGACCAGTGCTCCACGGAAAGGCTGCACAGCATCTCCTGGAGCACTGCCGGGGCAACGTCCCGAAACAGCGGGCTCTGTGAGAGAGTCGTTAAAGCCTTCTGTGAATCCACTACTGCCATGGGTCCCCCGCCGGTCTATCGGACACAGGACCCCTTTATGCCCTATTAGGCCCCGGGGGGACAACCCGGGCCATGCCCCCTTGCCGCCGGGCGGCGATCTGCTTTGCCGTGGGAACCCCACAACACGAAGGCTACACGATCACCGTTGGGCGGCCGCTTCCGAGGCCCCGTCGACGGGCGACTCGGCACCGGCCAGCGCCCGCAGCGCCGAGGTGTCGAGCAGCTCCACCCGCCGGCGCCGCACCGCGATCCACCCGAGGGTCTGAAAGCGGGTGAACTCCCGGCACACGGTTTCCACCGCCAGCCCCAGATAGGCGGCGATGTCGACGCGGGTGAAGGCGAGCTCCAGGCAGGCCGTCCGGAAGCCGCGCCGTTCGAGGCGATCGGACAGGTCCATCAGAAAGCCGGCCAGACGCTGCTCAGCGGAACGTCTGGACAGCACCAGGCAGTGCTGGTGGGCGCGGGCGATCTCCTCGCTCATGGCCTCGCGCAGGCGCCGGTGAAAGTCGGGCAGCTCGGCCGCCAGATTCTCCAACTGATCTTTCGCGAAAGCGCACACGCCGGCCGTTTCCAGCGCAATGGCACTGGCGCTGTAGTGGTCCGTGGACAGGACGTCGAGTCCCAGCAGGTCGCCGGGGAGGTGGTGCCCCACCACCAGATCGGAACGGGCATCCCCCGGCAGGGTGGTCTTGAACGTGCCGGAGCGCACCATATACAGGGTGCGGCAACGATCGCCGGTGCGGTACAGGTACTCGCCGGCACTCAGCAGCCGGGTCTGGCCGATCAGCCCCGCCAGTGCGTCCCACTGGCGAGGGGACGCACTGGCGGCGAGACACCGGGACGCCGTTCCGCAGCACGTGCAGGGACTGACCGAATCCAACAATGGCGGCACCTCGTTTCAGGGTGTGGCGAAGCGACATGGGGTCGCGGGTCGATATGTCCGCTGCGCCGCCGGTGAACATTGAGCACAGCGGCTTGCGGTGCTGCGGCCCGGCAGATCACCGGGAACTGCGGCGGACCGGCCGTTGGCATGGGGTACAGAAGCGCATGCAGGGACAGCCCGTGGGCACCGATTCTCACCCCGGTGCCGAGGGCGGGCTATAACCCAGGTTACAGCCGCCCGGCTCGAGCTACGATTTTCTTTACCTTTTGAGATGTGGCGTGGGGAACGGCGGAGGGCGGCGTAGACCTCACATGTCGCAGCCCCCAGCCGGGTTCGGAACCCGCGTCGAGATGTCGCGCCTGGGCGATATCCGTTGCTGGTGTGGGCCGCGGGCGGTTGCCTGGGCATTTCGACTTTGGCTTGCTACTTCCCGGGCGGGGGAACGCCGGTCCGGAAGGCAGGCGCAGTGGCCTTGGGGTAGTGCACCTTGTGCGATTCTTACGGAGGCCTGCTTGGTGCGCATATTCCCGTGACGTCTGGGGCTTTCCCTTTCAGAGTTTTCCGTGGGGTCCGTGGCTCTTGTTTCGACTCCCGTCTGGCACGATACCCTTCGCCGATTACGCTTTCGTATTGTGGGGCTGCGACCGGCCGCGGGCGCTCCATTTCCCTACGGTTTGCGGTGCTGCGGACTTTTCCCGCAACCGGGCTGCGCTGTTATGCTCGCGTGTACAGCGGTCTTGTGTCGCCGCACTCGGCAGAGCCGAACACCGAACGGAGGCAGTGAACCATGATTCGCCTAGCCAACGCCGCGGGCGCCTGGGGACGCCCGGACTTCAACGATGTGCTCAAGGCGGAGCTCGAACAGTTGGACAACGACGCCCTGCCTTTGCAGGCGGGCCTGTCCACCGGCAGCTATGTCACCGACCATACCCGCCAGGCCATGATCATCAGTGTCGCCGATGACGGCCAGGTTATCCGCGCCAAGGCGGGCATTTTCTACACCGGCATCCTCACCGGCTGCGCCTGTGCGGACGACCCGACACCGGTGAATGAAGAGAGCGAGTACTGCGAAGTGCAGTTGGACATTCACAAGGTGACCGGTGAGACGGAGGTGGTGCTGGTGGGCGACTAAGGCAACCGTCGTCCGCCGTCAGTCAGTCAGTCTGTAAAAGGATGGAAGGGCGGTGGGCCGCTCGGTATCCGCCTTGTCATCGGTTCGCGAACGTCCGCGCAATGTTGGGCTTGGCGCTGGTTGCTTCAACCTGCAAGCAGTTATGTAGAGTGCAATAACCGAAGGGCATTGCACCAACTGGCCGCATCGATGCGGCGCAATGCGCTGCGCTTATTGCGCCCTTGTACGCTGGCTGTCACAGGCTCAAAAGAGCAATACGCCACGGAATCCACGGAATCCACGGAAAGCACGGAAAGCACGGAAAAGAAATATTCGTTTAGACCATAGGGAAACGCCGTCAAGCAAGGGGCGATCAGGTACACCACGGTACTATAAGAGCGTATTCCCCGTCCGTGGGTTCCGTGGCGCCTTTGCCGCGCCCTTCCGTGGCTCTTTCGCAGCCACCAGGTAGGGTGCAATAACCGAAGGGCATTGCACCAACTGGCCGC
>DATFML010000262.1:0-3446 GCA_035266965.1 Gammaproteobacteria bacterium | reverse complement strand
AGCTGTTCACCGCTTTGAACCGGGACCAGGACATCACCATCGTGCTGGTCACCCACGAAGCCGACGTGGCCCGCTATGCCGACCGTCTGGTGCGCTTCCTGGACGGCAACGTCGAAGGTGACGGCCCCACCGAAACGCTGCTCGCGGGGGTGAGACTGTGATCGTCGGTGACTTGTTCCGGGAATCCTGGCGCGCGCTGGGCGCCAACCGCATGCGCAGCGCCCTCACCATGCTGGGCATGGTGATCGGCGTGGGCGCCGTGGTGCTGATGATGGCCATCGGCCAGGGCGCCCAGTACATGGTCAACAAGTCCATCGAGTCCATGGGCAGCAACCTGTTCATCGTACTCTCCGGCGCCACCACTTCGGGCGGCCTGCGTTTCGGCGCCGGCAGCACGCCGACCCTGACCCTGAACGACGCCAACGCCATTGCGGAGCTGCCGGCGGTGGGTGCCGTCGCACCGGTGGCGCCGGGCACGGCCCAGATCGTCTACGGCCCCAACAACTGGAGCACCGTGGTGCACGGCACCACGCCCAGCTACTTCAAGATACGGGACTGGCAGATCGGTTCCGGGACGATATTCGGCGACGCGGATGTGCGCTCGGCGGCCCGGGTCGCCGTGCTCGGCGAGACCGTGGTGAAGAACCTCTTTCCGCCGGGCGTCAATCCGGTGGGCAAGACCATCCGCATCTCCAACGCGCCCTATCAGGTGATCGGCGTGCTGGCGCCCAAGGGCCAGAGCCTGGACGGTCGCGATCAGGACGACACGATTCTGGTTCCGGTCACCACCGCCCAGCGCAAGCTGTTCGGCGATCAGTTCCCCGGCACGGTGCGCTTCATGATGGCCCAGGCCCGCAGCGCCGCAGACATGAAACGCGCCGAAAGCGAGATGGAGAACCTGCTGCGGCAGCGCCACCACATCAGTGCCGGAGAGGAAGACGACTTCTCCATAAGAAATCTCACCGCCCTGGCCAAGACCGCTTCCAGTGCGGCCGGCGCCCTGTCGTTCATGCTGGGCGCCATTGCCTCCATCTCCCTGCTGGTGGGCGGCATCGGCATCATGAACATCATGCTGGTGTCGGTCACCGAACGTACCCGGGAGATCGGTATCCGCATGGCCATCGGGGCCCGCTCCCGGGATGTACTCACCCAGTTCCTGCTGGAGGCGCTCAGCCTGTCCATTCTGGGCAGCCTGGCAGGGGTGTTGATCGGAGTGGGATTGGCCTGGATGGTGACCCGCTTCGTGCCCATGACCGTGGTGGTGACCGCCTGGGCCATCGGGCTTGCGTTCGCCGTGGCGGCGGGCATCGGCATTTTCTTCGGGCTCTATCCGGCCCGCAAGGCGGCCCGACTGAAGCCTATCGAAGCCCTGCGCTACGAGTGAGCCGGGCGCCTCGCCCGTGGCGTCAGCGGTCGGTGTTGCGGCTGCCGCTCGGCGATGCGCACCACAGGTCCCTGGCCATGCGCACCCCGGCTTCGAGGCCGCGGTAGTAACCCGGCAGCTGCGCCACGGTTCGATACCCCAGCCTCCCGTAGAAGGCCTGTGCACCACAGTTGCCGGCGCGGGCTTCCAGGTACACCACGGCAACGCCGGCCACCAGGGCCGATGCCTCCAGCCAGCGCAGCAGCCGCCGCCCGAGGCCCAGCCGGCGGTAGGCGGGTCGCACTGCAAGCAGGTTGAGCCTCGCCTCCTCGAAACCGAAGTACATGATGGCGAAACCGGCGATACGAATACCGTCCTCGGCCACCAGCACCGTGGTATCGGCATGGCGTATACTGCGCGCCACCCGCTCGACCGTCCACGACCAGCCCAACCCGGTTTCCACCAGATCGCGGGACATAGCGCCGATCTCGGCCGCATCGGCCAGGGTCCCCAGCCTGAGTTCGACTTCCGAGCGCACGGTCGGCACCTCCCGGGACAGACATGAACACGTCGGTTTCTTTCTCCTGCTTTTTCGTGGTCCGGTCAACCGTGGTGCGCATCGGGGAGGCCCTGCACCGGTCCTTCGAACGGATCATCACAAGGCGCACACAGGGGCGAGAAAGTGCCGTTTACGCGGGGTCAATGAGCAGAGCCGCTTGCAGCATTGTGGTGAGCGCCGCTTGAGCCGCCTGGGCAGAGTTCTGCCGGGCTTTTCGACGCCGTAGGGGCACCGCTGCCGGCGGAGCAAAGCACACCGGAGTCAAGAGCGCGACAATTCAGCAGCGCTGCGCCCGGTCTCCCGGGTGTTGTCGTCGTTTTCCTACATTCACCCTGCCACCGGGTTGCTATGCTCGGGTTGCACCAAGCGACAACATCAAGTGTCAGCGAACCGACTGCACCAGTGTCGGAGGAGGTGCCCCCGCCCGGTCCTTCCGGGCGGGGTCTCCCGCCGGAAGCGATCCCGTTGCGGGCGTTCCCACAGCGCTGCGCCGACTCACCGCAACCAGACGGCAATGGGCTTCTGACACTCCGCCCGCCAACGGCAGGCCGCCAGCTCGCAATCGTGCTTGTCTTCCGTGCCGCAGCACGGCACCTGACCCACCCGCGCCTGGATGGCGCGAATCAGGCTCACTTTGTTGTCTCGAAAAGAACAGCGGACTCCCAGCCTTTGGGCGAGTCGGCGAAGATGGTCCTGAGGCATGCCGGCGTCCTTGTGTATCTTGTTTCACGTGCGCGGACACAGCATATCCAGCACCCGTACCGGCAGCCTTGAGGGAAATCAATTCCTGCCGCGGCGGCCCGACAGGGGCGTACCCCGCCACACCCGGCGGGAAATTCCCCCTGAGTACCCTGAGAGCCGCGGAAAACGTGAAGGCGCCGTTAGTTTTCACGCATCATTGACGATGTTCGCCGCAGGATGCCGTCGGATCCCGACAACTGTAATACTCCTGAAACGCGCGGGCCCTACAGTGCCTCCCCATCGCGGTGCCATGACGGATGCGCCGCGTAGCTTCCGGCACAACAAAAAGTGGAGACCCGTAATCATGATACGCAAGCACGTTCGATCTCGTTCCACAGTGGCCCGCCTGGCCATCGGCGCGGCCGCCCTGCTCGGCTCGGCCGGCGTCGCCTGGGGGACAACCAACCTGATAGAGACCGGCTCCAGTCTGCTGTATCCGCTGTTCAATCTCTGGGTGCCTGCGTACACCCAGAACCATTCCGATGTCAGCATCAACACCGCAGCCACCGGCAGCGGCACGGGCATTGCGCAGTCCACCCAGGGCATTGCCCAGATGGGTGCGTCCGACGCCTACCTCAGCAACGCGCTGATGAAGAAATACTCGGGCATGCTCAACATCCCGGTTGCCATCTCCTCTCAGATGGTCAACTACAATGTGCCGGGCGCCAACAACAAACACCTCAAGCTCTCCGGCCCGGTGCTGGCGGAAATCTACGAGGGCAAGGTGCGGTACTGGGATTCCCGTGCGATCGAGCGCATGAACCCGGGCGTGCATCTTCCCCA
>DATFML010000261.1:0-2408 GCA_035266965.1 Gammaproteobacteria bacterium | reverse complement strand
CTCACTTTCCATCGAGACGACGCCGGTGCCGCTCAGATGATAGGCACCGACGGCACCGCCGCCGCCCAGGCCCAGGTTCAGAAAATTCCCGCTGTTGGTACCACCGGTCTGGGACATGGTGCCATGCCCACCGGAATACCCACTGAGGTATTCGCCGATGTTTTCGTAGGTTGCGTTGAGGGATCTGCTTCCGGACAGGGTGTAGCTGCCCACGCGACCGGGACCGCCGACCGTAAAGTTGACCACGTCGATGTTGCCGTCGACGTTCAGTGTGCCGCTGTCCACCTCCAGGGTACTGTGCCCAGAACCGGTGACAATGTTTCCGTGGACGGTCAGCGTGCCGCCGTAAAGCTGGTAGGTGCCCGGGAGATTCGGATCGCCCCCGCCCAACATCAGGTCACCCGCAACCGTATTGGTACCGCCGTTCTGCGCCAGCTGCCCGACACCTTGCTCCCCGATCACCTCGGAATCTGCCGAAAGCGCGCCGCCGTTCAGGTAGTACCTGCCGGTTCCGTAGGTCGCCTGGCCGTAGATATTTGAACCGAGTGTCAGTTGACCGGAAACGATATGGGTACCGCCGTTCTGAGTGAAGGTTCCGGTCCCGGAACGGCCGATGAATTCCTGCCCTGCCGTCAGGCTGCCGGCCCCGCCCAGCTCATAGGTACCCGCCCCGCCACTGCGCGTGCCGGCCACCAGCGTGTTGCCGACATTCACCGCGCCACCGCTCTGGTTGAAGTCGGCTGTGCCATAGTTGGCGACGATGAGGCTGTCGCTGCTTGGGTCGCCCTGTAGATTCAGGGTGCCGCCCGACAGCGAGTAGGCACCATGGCTGCCGGCGTACCACCCCATCTCCAGGTAACCGCTGACCGTGTGCGTGCCGCCGGTCTGGGAGTAGGCGCCTGTACCGGAGTAGCCGATGCGTTCGCCGATGCCACCGACGCTGATGGAAAGCGCTCCGCCGGTCTGCTGCACGGTTGGTGTGGCAATGGTGCTGTCGACGGTCAGGCCATTGGCGTAGGCGTTGCCCGTGTATCCATCGATCTTCAGCACACTGTCGCCGCCGGACACGGCGCCGACGTACACGTTGTCCGCGCTGGAGGGCACGCCGCTGGAGGACCAGCAGGACGCGTAGTCCCAGTAGGAGTTCGTGCAGGTCCAGGCCTTGGCCGCCGCCTGGGCGATGGAAGGCACCGTCAGTGCAATGGCAATGGCAATGGCAGCCGCAAGGCTGTTGCGGGTCATGGTCTTGCTGGTCAGCGTCGTATTCATGCCAGGTTCGTCCCTGTTTCAGTACGTGGCACCGTCCGCCAGTGGCAGAAACCGACGCCGCTCTGCGCCGGTTCGGACGGTGGGATATCAGACTTTCAGCGTCGTGCGTCGCCGACGGGGTTAGCTGGCCGGCGCCATAGCGCGCGCAGGCCTGGCCACCGAGGTGAGCGAAAAATATCCCGGCCATGGGGCAGCCACTGCCATGCAGGCAGTGGCTTGGTGATGGTGATTGGACTCACGATCGCTTTCTTGTTGTTTTCGGTGATCGTTGGCGTCTGAGCCGCATTGCCGGCAGAAGCTCACGCCAGCCGGCATGGGGTTCGGGGCACCCGTTGGCGAACGCCTAGACCGTTCTGCGCCGGCGCCCTGCCGTTGCGGCCAGTCCAAGCAGTCCGCTGCCGAACATCCAGGCGCCCGGAGGAAGCGGTACCGCCGCGATTTGCAGTCCACCGCTCAACGAACCCAGGAACCAGTTTTCAGTGGACCCCGCCGAACGCAAGGTGAGCGCCAGGGATTCCGGCTGGGATGTGCTCGGTAACGCCGCTGACAAAAATGTGCTTGTCGGCAGTAGCAGGTTGCCGAGGGAAAATTGGGTGTCGCCCGCGGTCGTGTAATTCAAGAACTCCAGGCCATCGTCAACCGAACCGCTCGAGATGGTATTCTTGTTGTCCCACACGTACCCCCTCGGCGTGCCGGTCCAGGCGTCGAATGCCACACCGTTGATGTTCAGTGAGAGACCGAAACTCTCCAGCGCGTAGACGGTGGCAGTCCCGAACGGAAGGCCGGTCGCCGTGTTCGCCTGCGTCGGGGATGCGGCATCGTAGGTCAGTGTGCCGGAGAATGTGTCTCCTGCTGCCAGGCCAGCCAGCGAGACCGGATACCCGGCAGCCGCGGCATTGACGGAACTGACTGTGCCGGTGAACGTGTAGTGGACAGTGGCGGCCTGGGCAACGGACGTACAGGCGATCATCGCAATTCCAGCTGCCGCGCGGTGTGTGTATCTCATTGTTGTTCTCCATGCTTGGTCGGTAGTGCCACAATTACGGGTATTCAGTGACTGAAGCCAAGTGCGAACCTGCCCAACTCCCCCCGCACGCGACCGACACCCCGCGCTGGACCGGTGACCGACAAGAGGGCGA
>DATFML010000260.1:0-3492 GCA_035266965.1 Gammaproteobacteria bacterium | reverse complement strand
GCCGTATTGGCCCAGGAACTGGTTGCGGAAGAAGCGGCCATCGGGGAGCTGAAACGCAGCTTGCGCACCATGGAACAGGAGATGTTGCGGCGGATCTGGCGTTTGCGGCATCCCAGCGAGGTGGGGCTTTGAGGCGTGACGACGAACTGCAAAGGAAGGTAACGCAGCAGGCCCGGCGCATGCGCAAGGCCGAGCGCGATCGTCCCACCCTGCTCGCGCAGACCAGGTTCATCGGAAGCCTCGGCCTGTTGTTCGTCTTGCCGGTGATACTGGGCGCATACCTCGGCCTATGGCTGGATGAGCGCATGCCCGGCTATTCCGTGGCCTGGACAGTGGCTCTGATCACCCTCGGTGTCGTCATCGGTGCCGTCAATGTGTACCTGTATGTGCGCGAAAAGGACTGAAGGATGCAACCGGGCGCCCTGAACCACACCTATGTGCTGCAGATCGGCCCGCTCGGCATCAGCGATGTGGTCGTCACGACCTGGGCGATCATGCTGATTCTCTGGCTTGCCGCCTGGGTCAGCACGCGAGCCCTCAAGGAAAGTCCCGGTTCCTGGCAGACGGCGATCGAAGGCATCGTCAGTGCCCTGGAGGACGCCGTCGGGTCCGTTGTCCCCGAGCACAAAGACCTCGTCATGCCCTTTGTCGGGACACTGTGGGTGTATCTTGTGGTCGCCAACCTCGCCGGCCTGCTCCCCGGGCTGCATGCACCAACCGGAAATCTGTCCGCCACCACCGCCCTGGCCGTGCTGGTTTTCCTCTCGGTGCACTGGTTCGGCATCCGTACCCAGGGTTTCAGACGATACCTGCTGCATTACATCCGGCCGAACCCCATTCTGCTCCCGTTTCACATCATCAGCGAGATTACTCGAACGGTCGCGCTTGCGGTGCGCCTCTTTGGCAACATGATGAGCCTGGAAATGGCCGGGCTGCTGGTCCTTCTGGTTGCGGGCCTCCTGGCGCCCGTCCCCATCCTCATGTTGCACGTGGTCGAGGCGCTGGTTCAGGCCTACCTGTTCGGGATGCTCGCACTGATCTACATCGCGGGCGGCCTTCAAACTCAGGTGCTTCGAGAACAGGAAAAGGAGTGACCCATGTCTAGTGTGAACTGGTTGGTGATCCTTTCCACGGTCGGCGCGGTTCTGGCAATGGCCCTGGGAGTCATGCTGCCCGCGGCCGCCATGGGGCGCGCCATAGCCCAGGCGCTGGACGCCCTGGCACGCCAACCCGAATCGGAACGGGCCATCACACGAACCCTGTTCATAGGCCTCGCCATGATCGAGTCTCTGGCGATCTATGTGCTGGTCATTGTGCTGATCGTGCTGTTCAGAAACCCGTTGCTGGGGCTGATCGGACACTAGGCGCCTGTACGGGGCGCCGTCGGTTGACGAGGCGAATGGTGGACCAGAGACGACACGCGTTCGAGCCCGCGAGAGGTGCGGCGGTGATGCGGCGGCCGGGGGCATTGAAGCTGTGGCCCGATGTGCTGCCCCAGCAGCCGCATCATGACGGGTGCATTCCTGCAGACTCGCGAACGCCGTTTTGGACCCGGGAAAGCGTTCCATGGAACTGAGTTGGACGACGTTTCTGTTCGAAATCGTGAATTTCCTGATCCTGGTCTGGATCCTGAAGCGGTTTCTCTACCGGCCGGTGCTGAACGTGATAGCTCAGCGGCGCGCGGCGGTGGATGCGACGCTGTCCCAGGCCAAGGACACGGAGCGTCAGGCCGTGGCCCTGCAGGAACAGTATCGGACGCGCCTCACCGACTGGGAAGACACCAAGGGAGCCGCGCGAAAGCAGCTCCAGCAGGAAATCGATGCCGAACGGACCCGGTTGACGGCAGCCGTCCTGACGGAGCTGGACCAACAACGGGAAAAGGCACGGGTACTGGAACAGCGGCGCCTCAACGAGGAACGGCTTCACGCCGAGCAGGAGGCCCTGCATCTTGCACTGCTATTCGCCACCCGGCTGCTCGGGCGCCTCTCGGGACCGGCGCTGGAAGAGAGTCTGATCGACGCGGCCGTGGAAGACCTCTCCCGCCTCCCACCGGATCGTCTCGCCGAGCTGCGCACCGCATGGCAAAGTGGCGGGCCGGTGGTTCACGTGGAAACTGCCTGTCCTGTCGATGATAACCATCGTCAAGCGCTTCAGGAAGCACTCCGGGGTTTGCTGGGCGCAGAGCGGGTCGAGTGGCAATACGCTCAAGAGCCCGCCCTGCTGGCAGGATTGCGCGTCAGCATAGGTCCGTGGGTCCTGCGGGCGAACCTGCAGGACGAGCTGGCGTTCTTCTCGACGGTGAGCACCGATGCCGGCGCCTGAGTCCAGCGCAACCGGACCCGCCCTCATCCGCCAGGCGCAATGGCTGGACGGTTACGATTTCCGGTTGCGCGTCACCGAGCAGGGCCATGTGGTGGCCGTCGGTGATGGCATCGCCTGGATCAGCGGCCTGCCGTCGGCCGCTATCGACGAAATCCTGCACTTCGGCGACGGCAGCCGCGGCATGGTGTTCCATCTCACCGAAGGGCTGCTCGGCGCCATATTGCTGCGTCAGACCGATGCGCTGACTGCAGGCACGCCGGTTCGGTTGACGGGCCGCCAGCTCAGCATACCCGTCGGCGATGGTCTCTTGGGTCGCGTCGTGGACCCGCTCGGTACCCCGCTGGACGGCGAAAGTTCTCCTGAGGCATCGAGCCGCTGGAGCCTCGATCGGCTCTCACCGCCCATCACGGCGCGCGATTTCGTACATGCGCCGTTGTATACCGGCAGCAAGATTATCGATACGCTGATTCCGATCGGAAAAGGCCAACGTCAGCTCATCGTCGGCGACGAAGGCCTGGGGCGCAGCTCCCTCGTGCTGGACACCGTCATAAACCAGAAGGGGAAGAATGTCTATTGCGTCTACGTACTGATCGGCCAGAAGCGTTCGGGGGTTGTCGGAACGCTGGAGCTCCTGCGCCAGTACGGTGCAATGGACTATACGGCGGTGGTGGTCGGCGAAGCCAGCGCCCTGCCGGGCCTTCAGTACCTCGCGCCGTTTGCCGGCTGCGCACTCGCGGAAAGCTGGATGGCAAAGGGACGCGACACCCTGATCGTCTACGACGACTTAAGTACGCACGCCCGCGCCTATCGGGAACTGTCGCTGCTGCTGCGCAGGCCCCCCGGCCGAGAAGCCTATCCCGGCGATATCTTCTACCTGCATGCGCGATTGCTGGAACGGGCCACCTGCCTTGCGGCAAGTCATGGGGGCGGGACCATGACCGCATTGCCGATCGTCGAGACCCAGCAAGGCGAAATTGCCTCCTACATCCCCACCAACCTGATCTCGATCACCGACGGGCAAGTCTATCTGGACGCGTCGCTCTTTGCCTCTGGATTCCGGCCTGCGATCGATATCGGGCGCTCCGTGTCCCGCATCGGGGGCAAAGCGCAACATCGCCGGATTCGCGAGGAGGCGGGCCAGATGAAGCTGGATTTCCTTCAATTTCTGGA
>DATFML010000259.1:0-10740 GCA_035266965.1 Gammaproteobacteria bacterium | reverse complement strand
GTGGTGATGTACTGCTTGTGGTCGATCAGCTTGTCGCGAATGGTCTGGCGGGCGTACGCCGCCATGTAGCCGAGCTTGGGGACCCGCTCGATGGCGTCCAGCACCAGGTCGAAGCGGTCCAGATCGTTGCGCACCACCATGTCGAACGGCGTGGTGGTGGTCCCCTCCTCCTTGTAGCCGCGCACATGCAGATTCCCGTGGTTGGTACGCCGGTAGGTCAGGCGGTGAATCAGCCACGGATAGCCGTGATAAGCGAAGATGATGGGCTTGTCGGTGGTGAACAGGCTGTCGAACTCCCGGTCGGACAGGCCGTGGGGGTGTTCCTCACGCGGCTGCAGCTTCATCAGGTCCACCACGTTGACCACCCGGATCCTGAGCTCCGGCACGTACTGGCGCAGCAGATCCACCGCCGCCAGGGTCTCCACGGTGGGGACGTCGCCCGCGCAGGCCATCACCACGTCGGGCTCGCCGCCCTGATCGTTGCTGGCCCACTCCCAGATCCCGATACCCGCCGTGCAGTGCTTGACCGCCGCGTCCATGTCCAGCCACTGCAGCTCCGGCTGCTTGCCCGCCACAATGACGTTGATGTAGTCCCGCGAGCGCAGGCAATGGTCGGTCACCGACAGCAGGCAGTTGGCATCCGGCGGCAGGTAAACGCGGATCACATTGCCCTTCTTGTTCACCACGTGGTCGATGAATCCCGGATCCTGGTGGGTGAAGCCGTTGTGATCCTGGCGCCACACATGGGAGGTGAGCAGGTAGTTCAATGAGGCGATGGGACGGCGCCAGGGAATCTCGTTGCTGGTCACCTTCAGCCACTTGGCGTGCTGGTTGAACATGGAATCCACGATGTGGATGAACGCCTCGTAGCACGAGAACAGACCGTGCCGCCCCGTGAGCAGGTAGCCTTCCAGCCACCCCTGGCAGGTATGCTCGCTGAGGATCTCCATGACCCGCCCGTCGGCCGCCAGATGGTCGTCGTAGGGAAAAATTTCGCCCATCCATGCCCGGTCGGTCACATCGAACAGCGCGGACAACCGGTTGGATGCGGTCTCGTCCGGCCCCATGACCCGGAAGTTGCGCCGATCGGCATTCAGTCGCAGCACATCCCGCAGGAAGGTGCCCATCACCCGGGTGGCCTCCGCCCTCACCTGGCCCGGCTTGGCCACCTCCACCGCGTACTCCCGGAAATCGGGCATACGCAGTTCCTTGAGCAGCAGCCCGCCGTTGGCATTGGGGTTGGCCCCCATGCGTCGGTCGCCCTCGGGGGCCAGCACCTGCAACTCGGGAATCAGGGTGCCGTTTTCGTCGAACAGCTCCTCGGGCTGGTAGCTCTTCATCCAGTCCTGGAGGATCTGCAGGTGCTCGGGGTTGGTCCGCACATCCATCACCGGCACCTGGTGGGCGCGCCAGAACCCCTCCACCTTCTTGCCGTCCACCTCCTTGGGCCCGGTCCAGCCCTTGGGGCTGCGCAGAATGATCATGGGCCAGCGCGGGCGCTCGGCCTTGCCCGTGTTTCGAGCCTGCTCCTGGATGCCCTTGATCTCGTCCAGAATGGTGTCCAGGGTGGCGGCCATGAGCTGATGCATGGCGTCCGGATCGGAGCCCTCCACCAGATAGGGTTTGTAGCCATAGCCCCGGAAGAGCGAGTCCAGCTCCTCGTTGCTGATCCGTGCCAGCACGGTGGGATTGGCGATCTTGTAGCCGTTGAGATGCAGGATGGGCAGCACCGCACCGTCGGTGACCGGATTGAGGAACTTGTTGGAGTGCCAGGCGGTTGCCAGTGGACCGGTCTCCGCTTCGCCGTCGCCCACCACACAGCAGACCAGCAGGTCCGGGTTGTCGAAAGCCGCCCCGTAGGCGTGGGCGATGGAGTAGCCCAGCTCGCCGCCTTCATGGATGGAGCCCGGCGTCTCCGGCGCCACATGACTGGGTATGCCTCCCGGGAAGGAGAACTGCCTGAACAGTTTCTGCATCCCTTCGGCGTTGGCCGGAATGTTGGGGTACACCTCGCTGTAGGTGCCTTCCAGATAGGTGTTGGCCACCAGCCCGGGGCCGCCGTGGCCCGGCCCGGTGATGTAGATGGCGTTCAGGTCCCGCGCCTTGATCACCCGGTTGAAGTGGGCATAGATGAAATTCAGGCCGGGCGTGGTGCCCCAATGGCCGAGCAGCCGCGGTTTGACATGCTCGGGTTTCAGCGGCTCACGCAGCAGCGGATTGTCCATCAGGTAAATCTGGCCAATGGACAGGTAGTTGGCCGCCCGCCAGTAGGCGTTGATGTTGCGCAGCTCGTCGCCGGTCAGCGGCCCTTCCTTCGCCTCGGGCTCTTGAACGATATCCATAATAATATGACTCCCTCATGCATTATTGGGCCAACAGCCCGCCGCCGGCCAGACGACGGCCGATGCTCCCCATCATCTATGTCATCTATGACCGCCGGCGCGCCCCGACGTGCCCCTCGGGCAGCCCGGCGCACCATCTGTCCGGTCGACGTCCCGCAAAGCATAGTCCGCCGACGCCGGAGGGGTACCCGTAAAGCCGGGATTGGAGGGGAACCGAACCGCGGTGCCTCAGTTCAATTGAAGCATGCAGCGCGCCGCTGCGCCGCCATTGGGGCGGGTCGACCGGTCGGCGTAGAACGCCGGTCTTCGAAGGGTCACGGGGAAATGGACAGGTGAATCAGGATTGGGCAGCGGTGCGCAGCGCTCCGCCACGGGCGGCCAGAGCGCGGAACTCCTGCTCTGGCATGGGCCGGCCGAACCAGTAACCCTGCCCGTAGGTCACTCCGATGCTGCGCAGCAGCCGGTATTGAGACTCGGTCTCGATGCCCTCGGCAACGGTCACGCAGCCGAATACCCGTGCCAGGGCGACCACCGCCCGCACGATGGCCAGCCCTTCCGGGTCGGTCTCGATCTCGCTGACGAAGCTGCGGTCGACCTTGATGGCCCGCACCGGCAGTTTGCGCATGTAGGCCAGGGAGGAATAGCCGGTGCCGAAATCGTCGATCGCCAGGCTGACGCCGATCTCGGTGAGCGCCTTCATGATTTCGGCGCTGTGCTGCACGTCGTGCATGACCGTGGTCTCGGTCACTTCCAGGGTCAGCTTGTCACGACTGATGGCCTGGGATTCCAGCTCGCGATGGAGCTTGACCAGAAAATCGCTGTCGTTGAACTGGCTGGCGCTGACATTGATCGAGATGCGCAGATCCAGGCCTTCCTTCTGCCAGGCACGCAGGTCATCGCAGCCCCGGCGCAGCACCCATTCGCCGATCGCGCCGATCCAGCCCGTGGCCTCCGCCAGGGGAATGAAACGGACCGGCGACAGCAGGCCGCGCTCGGGGTCCTGCCAGCGGATCAAACCTTCGGCCCCGATGATCTCGCAGGTATCCATGGCCACCACCGGCTGGTAGTAGAGCAGGAACTCCCCGCGGGTCAGGGCCCGTTCGATGGCGTGGTGAAACGCCACCCGGGCTTCGCTCTGGCGGCTCGCGCCCGGATCGTAGAAAGCCACCTGGCTGCGGCCGGCCCGTTTGGCCACGTGCACCGCGGTGGCGGCGGCGCGCATCAGGTCGGTGGCCGTGCGGCCGTCTTCGGGATACAGTCCGATGCCCACGCTGGCCTGCACCCGCACCGTGCGGTCGTCCACCGCGATGGGCGCCGTCAGCGTACGCTGCAGCCGCCGCGCCAGGTCCTGGGCCTGGCTGGCATCGGCGGCAGGCAGTCCCACCAGAAACTCGTCGGCACCCAGATGGGCGACGATGGCATCGGGGTCGTGAATGCCGACCCGCAGACGCTGGGCGGCCAGGTTCAGCACCCGGTCTCCGGTCGGCCCGCCGAGAGCGTCGTTGATATCGTTGAAGTCATCGATATTGAACTGCAGAACGCTGAGCGCGCCCTTTTCCGCCAGGGTCGCCTCCAGCCATTCCTGCACCGCCAGGCGATTGGGCAGGCCGGTTACCGGCTCCCGCCGAGCCCGTCCCGCGAGCTCGCCCAGATGACGCCGCTCCCGGCGCAGGAACAGGCTGGACAGGCCCACGTAGCCCACCAGACCGAAGATTCCCAGGCCCAGAAACGGCGCGGTGCTTTCCGCCCAGCCGACCCATATGGATCGGGTCGGCACGCTGATGTAGGCGATCAGCGGAAACCGCCGCAAACGCACGTAACGTCCGAAACGGCGTGTGAAGTCGCTGTGCACCCGCCCCGTATAGCCGCCCGTCCTGGCTTGCGGATGTGTGCGCAGCTGGTGCATCAGGGGGCCGTCCATGGGTTTGCTGTAGAGCCGGTCCGGGTGGGAGGCCGGCAGCCGGGCCACATGCAGGCCGTCGGTGCGGATCACACCGACGGCGGCCCCATGGAGCTTGCGCAACCCGGGCCACTCGCGGGTCAGCGTGGTCAGGGGAATACTGGCCTGGAGGATGTAAAGGGGACGCCCGTCGCCATCGCGCACCACATAGCGCACGGGGATGCGCCAGAACTTGAGCACCAGTCCCTGCTGGGTCCGGCCGATCCAGATACCCGAGGTGTGCAGGGTCGCCCGAATGCTGTCAACGAACGCCGGGTGCTTGCGGGGGTCCGGGAGTGTGGCGTCCAGGGGGCGCGCGGTATTGAGAATCATCCGCCCGTCGGGGGCGAACAGCACCATGCTGGCCACCAGGGGATGGTGGTCCTGGTAAGCCTTCAGCGCCTGGTACATCTGCGGGACGGTGCGGGGCTGGCTGGAAATCCAATCGCCCAGGTAGGGCAGATCGTCACCCAGGCCCGTCAGGTAGGCTTCCACGCCGTCGGCGACCAGCTTCGTCTCTCCGCCGATCTCCGCCTGCTGCTTCTCGAAGGTGTCCTGCCAGCTCCACAAGCCGAAACTCAGCAGGACGAGCAGGCCGCCGCCCAGGAAGACCCCGAGGACGATACGCCACAGGCGCAGAAAACGACGTTCGCCGGAACGGTCCTCCCGGGAAACAGCCGCACTGCTGTCGACGGCAGACTTAGCTCCGGCCATACCTCCAATCCTGATGGCTCGCACCGCCGGTCAGGCGTGCACGCATCCATTGTTCATCACGCGACCGGCCCATTATCACCCAGCTTGCCCGCGAAAACCGGACCGCGCCTCTTCATGCCCCAGCGGCCGCGTCGGATTGATGCCCCTTGCCCGGCGCATCAGTGTTCAAAGAGTAGCGTCCGATCTGCTTAATTCTAAAGGATTTCGGGCTTGCACCCCCCACCGGTCACCGTAGCGGGACCCGCCTATCCGCGGTTTGACACGGCGTTGTCGGAAAATGGACCCCAACCGGCGGTTCCGGGCCCCTGCGGTTGCCTGTCCCCGCCCCCGTGATGCTTTTTTCCCGGCACCCGCAGGCGGGGACCGGTGCTGAACCCATGGGAAACGGAGCTGATGTCCCCATGCCGGTCACGGAGCCCAGGATCGCGCGATACATTTTGAGACGCCACACCATGCCTCGAAATTCCCTCAGAACTATTGCTGAACTCATGATTCGCCAACAGAAATCCTATTGGCAGAAGGTGCACAGGGGGTGGCAGGACCTCACCATCATTCGTCGCCCGTCCCGATCCCGGCCGGGCTGCGGCCGGCACGGCGCGCCGCCGGCCGCGCCCGCCAACCGAACCAGGCCAGCAGGCCCAGTGCCAAGGCAATGAAAAACATGCCGAAAAGCTCCGGGCCCGAGGGTTTTTCCCCCATCTGCAGCCACGACAGCAGCACGGCCGTGGCCGGAATGGCCAACGCACTCAGCCCGGCGGTACCGGCGGGCAGCCTGCTGATCACGAACATCCAGATGAGCCATCCCACCGATGTCCCCAGTATACCGGCATATAACAGGGCAATGACAAAGGGCCACGACCAAGCGATCGCCCGCTCCGGCACCAGATAGGCCACCACGCACACCGGCAGCGTCCCCAGCAGCAGTTGCCAGGCGGTCAGGGACAGCAACTCCACCTCGTGGGATCGTCGGAGGCGCTTGGTAAGAATCACGCTGGCGGCCCACAGCACCCCGCCGCCGCAGGCCAGCAGCTTGCTTTCGATGGAGGCATGCAGATGCCAGGGATGAATGACCAGCGCCAGCCCCGCGAACGCGAGCAGCACTGCAGACCACTGACCTCCCTGCAGGCGCTCGTTCAGAAACACGCGTCCGAACAGCAACGCCCAGAAGGGCATGGTGAAAACCAGCACAGAGGTTCTACCGGCGGCGCCGGCCACCAGCGCCCAGGTGATGGCGGTGACGTAGGCCGAGGTCTGGACCAGCCCGAGCACCAACACCGGCCCCAGCGGCGGCGGCCGCAGCGACCGCCCCATGGCCAGCAACGCGGCGAACAACGCTGCAGCACCGCAGACCAGACGCAGGGCTGCAAACTCAAAGGGCCCGGCCGAGCGCAGCGCCACTTTCATCACGATCCAGTTGTAGCCCCAGATCAGGACGAGGACGGCGAACACGGCGATGGCAAAACGATGGGACTGGGTGCGGGGTGTCACGGGGCAGTCTGTGGGGGCAGGAACAACCAACCTTGTGGGGACCCGTTGGTCGCGGAGCGTCAAAACCGCTTTTCGATCCCTGCTTGTTTGAGTACGGCGTTCGCGGTGTGTCTGGATTTGATCTTCGAGTCGACCGTAAAACTCCGATTGGTAAGCGGACTATACCAAATGTCGTGGTCGCCTTTTCCTCGGCGCCGGAAATAGCAGTCGTGCTCTTGAAGAATGCGTCTCAGCTCAGGTGCAAAATCTGCCACCTCAACAGGCGTTCGCGACAGAATCGCGCTCGGCCGATATATGGAAGGGAATGCTGGCGTGTTCCGATTCGTCGATGAGGCCGTTCTCGATCAACAACTCGGGGATCATTGCCCGCAACTTGACCTCCAGCCCCTCAGCCGTCTCCGCTTCGGTCACCAGCCCCGGCACGTCGTCGCTGGTGGCCACCCATACTCCGGCCGCATCGTCCCAGACGGCATGTACCTGAATAACCTTCTCGTCTTTCATGCGTTCGCCCCCGTTAGGGACAATCAATCCGGTCGCCAACAGACTCACCATCCAGCTATCGGCGGACCCACTATAGGCTCAACTGCAGGTAGATCCCAGCAAACCATATTGCCACGTAACTCGGCAACAGCGTACGCCTGAGCAACCCGATCAGCCGGTCACGCCATACACCACAAAAAAGGCCTACCGGTACACGGTAAGCCATTGATTGTTCTATGAGAAATTGGAGAAGGCCGGCGAACGCCCCGCGCCTTTTGCGGGGCCGGGAATCCGATCGCCCCTCCAGAACAAAACCGGGGGTGCTGAAAGCACCCCCTTCCTTATTGGTCGGGGCGAGAGGGTGAGCCAGGACCCTTCGTCCGGTGGACGAAGGAAGCCTGGCGAACGCCCCGCGCCTCTTGCGGGGCCGGGAATCCGATCGCCCCTTCTAAACAAAACCGGGGGTGCTGAAAGCACCCCCTTCCTTATTGGTCGGGGCGAGAGGATTTGAACCTCCGACCACCTGAACCCCATTCAGGTGCGCTACCAGGCTGCGCTACGCCCCGAGATAAAGAACCGCTACCCCCAAGCACAGCACATGCCGTGCGGGGCGCAAATGATACCCCAACTTGCTCAGCGAGAAAATCAGCGTTTTAGCAGCTGGAGCAATTCCTCCAGCTCGAGGCGCATCTGCCGGATGATCTGGTGACTCTGGGTCACGTCTTCCTTCGCCTGCTCGCCGGAAAGACGCTGACGGGCACCGCCGATGGTGAATCCCTGCTCATACAAGAGGCTGCGGATCTGGCGGATCATGATCACGTCGTGGCGCTGGTAATAGCGGCGGTTACCGCGACGCTTGACGGGTTTGAGCTGCGGAAACTCCTGTTCCCAATAGCGCAGCACGTGCGGCTTCACGCCGCACAATTCGCTCACCTCACCGATGGTGAAGTAGCGTTTACCCGGGATTGCCGGCAGTTCACTGTTGTTGCTGGGTTCCAGCATACGCCTCTACTCGGGACTTCAGTTTCTGCCCGGGGCGGAACGTCACAACCCGACGCGCTGAGATGGGAATTTCCTCACCGGTTTTCGGATTGCGGCCCGGCCGTTGATTCTTATCGCGCAGGTCGAAATTGCCGAAGCCGGAAAGCTTGACCTGCTGCCCCTTCTCGAGTGCGGCCCGGATCTCTTCGAAGAACAGTTCGACCAACTCCTTGGCTTCGCGCTTGTTCAATCCCAGTTCTTCGAAAAGTCGTTCCGCTAACTCGGCCTTGGTGAGCGCCATTGATTTACTCTCTTAGGGTTGCTCCAAAGTGATCGCGCAATTGCGTGGTGACCGCGCTGATGACGGCATCCACGTCTTTGTCGGTTAGTGTGCGCGAGGAATCCTGTAGAATCAAGCCAAAAGCGATGCTTTTTCGTCCGGATTCTATACCCTTACCGCGATATACATCGAATACGCGCAATTCCTGCAGCGCCGGGCCCGCCGTATTGCGCACCGCCTGGCAGATCGCCTGGGCGTTGATTTCCTCGCTGACCACGATCGCCAGGTCGCGGCGAATGGCCGGAAAGCGGGAGACTTCCTGAAAGCGCGGCACCGCCCCCGCCAGCACCGCCCCGCCGTCCAATTCAAACACATATGTATTTTCAGGTATATCCAGTGTAGCCGTAAGCCTCGGGTGAATACACCCCAACCACCCAACCGGCGTGCCATCCCGGTAAATCCGGGCGGACTGCCCGGGGTGGAGCGCCGGATGGCGCTCGGCAGCGAACTGGAACTGGCCGACGCAACCCCCCGCCTCCAGCAAGGCCTCCACGTCCGCTTTCACGTCGAAGAAGTCCCCGGGCTCGACCGGCGCGCCCCACTGCTCCGGGTAGCGGTCTCCTGACGCAAGGCCGGCGATCATGGTTTCCTGTTCTAATTCATTCTCTTTTTGTATAAACCTAAGACCCCACTCGAACAACCGGACACGGCTTTGCTGGCGGTGGTGGTTGTGTTGCAGGGCCTTGATCAGACCCGGCCAGAGGCTGGTCCGCATGACCGACAACTCCGACGACAGGGGGTTGGCCAGGCTCAGCCCTTCATGATCCGGGTCCAGCAATTTCTGGAGCTCGTCGTCCACGAAGCTGTAGGTGATCGCCTCCTGGTAACCGCGGTCCACCAGCAGCGTCAGCAGGCGCTCGCGCCCCACGGTCGCCTCCGGCGCCGGGGCCATGGCCAGGGCGCCCCGCGGCCGCGTGCTGGGCAGCCGGTTGTAGCCGTAGATGCGGCCGATGTCCTCGATCAGGTCGGCCTCGATGGCCAGGTCGAAGCGGTAGGACGGCGGCACCACCTGCCAGCCCTCCTCGGTCGCCTCCCCCTGGGCGCCCAGGCGGCTCAGAATGTCCGACACCGCCGCCGGCTCCGGAGCCATGCCCAGCAGGCGCCGGATGCGCTCGGCCCGCAACCGGATGGGCGTGCGGGCCGGAAGATGGGCCCTGGACACGTCCTCCACGGTAGGTCCGGCCTCGCCGCCCACGATGTCCAGCAGCAGCGCCGTGGCCCGCTCCATGGCGCGCTTCTGAAGCCTGGGATCGACGCCCCGTTCGAAGCGATAGGAAGAGTCGGTCTGCAGGCCGTAGCGGCGGGCCCGGCCCGCCACCGCCTCGGGTGCGAAGTACGCGCACTCCAGGAACAGGCTTCCGGTCTGTTCCGAGACCCCTGAATGCTCACCGCCCATGACCCCGGCGATGGCCAGGGGCTTGGCGTGGTCGGCAATGACCAGTGTATCGGCGTCCAGCTCCACCCGCCGCCCGTCCAACAGCACCAGGGATTCGCCGGATTCCGCATAGCGCACCCGGATACCGCCTTCCAACCGTCCCAGGTCGAAGGCGTGCATGGGCTGGCCCAGCTCCAGCAGCACGTAATTGGTCACGTCCACCAGCGGGCCGAGGCTGCGCAGGCCGCTGCGCCGCAACCGCTCCTGCATCCACAACGGCGTGTCGGCATCGCCGCGCACGCCCCGAATCACCCGCCCGATGTAACGGGGACACCCTCCGGGCGCTTCCACCTCGACGGGGAACTGGTCGCTGGTCTGTTCCTCGACGGGATAGATGTCGGGGCCTTCCACGGCGCAGCCGTTCAACGCACCCACTTCGCGGGCAATGCCGGCGATGCCCAGGCAATCGCCCCGGTTCGGGGTGAGGTCCACTTCGATGAGACTGTCGTCCAACCCCAGGTACTCGCGTATATCGGTACCCGTCGGAGCATCCGCCGGCAGATCCAACAGTCCCTCGTGCTCCTCGGACAGGCCCAGCTCCCGGGCCGAGCACAGCATGCCGAAGGACTCCACGCCCCGCAGCTTGGCCTTCTTGATCTTGAGCCCGCCGGGCAGCACGGCGCCCACCTGGGCCGTGGGCGCCTTCATGCCGGCATAGACGTTGGGCGCCCCGCAGATGATCTGCAGCGGCTCACCGGCGCCCACCTGCACGTGACACACCCGCAGCTTGTCGGCATCCGGATGGGGGGCGACCGTCATCACCTCGCCCACCACCACCGACTCGAAAGGCGGCGCGGCGGGTTCGACGCTGTCCACCTCCAGCCCGGCCATGGTGAGCTGGGCCGCCAGTTCGTCGGTGGACACCGGCGGATTCACCCATTCACGGAGCCATTTTTCACTGAATCGCATCTAGTTACCCGCAAACCTTGTGAGCCACAGAGGGCACAGAGTTCTCAGAGCGTGCGCCGATCGAGCACTGCAAATCCGTGCAGTGACTGCCACCCGATGCCACTTACGTATG
>DATFML010000258.1:0-2584 GCA_035266965.1 Gammaproteobacteria bacterium | reverse complement strand
CCTGCCCAAACCCTTTGATGTGGACGAAGCGGTGGAGCTGGCCCGTCGCGCCATCGACCACAGCCGGCGCCACGCCACCGCCCGCACCGCGCCCGGCATGGAGCAGACCCCGGAGATCATCGGCGAAGCGCCCGCCATGCAGGAGGTGTTCCGCGCCATCGGCCGCCTGTCGCGCTCCAACATCACCGTGCTCATCAACGGCGAATCGGGCACCGGCAAGGAACTGGTGGCCCATGCCCTGCACCGCCACAGCCCGCGGGCGGACAAGCCCTTCATCGCCCTCAACATGGCGGCCATCCCCCGGGATCTGCTGGAGTCGGAGCTGTTCGGACACGAGCGCGGCGCCTTCACCGGCGCCCAGAACCGGCGGGTCGGGCGCTTCGAGCAGGCCGACGGCGGCTCGCTGTTTCTGGACGAGATCGGCGACATGCCCGCGGAGCTGCAGACCCGCCTGCTGCGGGTGCTGGCCGACGGGGAGTTCTACCGGGTGGGGGGCCATACGCCGGTGAAGGTGGACGTGCGCATCATCGCCGCCACCCACCAGGACCTGGAGCAGCGCGTCAAGGAAGGGCGCTTCCGGGAGGACCTGTTCCATCGTCTGAACGTCATCCGCATCCACATCCCGTCCCTGCGCGAACGGCGCCAGGACATCCCTCTGCTGATGCGTTATTTCCTCGATCAGGCCGCCCGTGAGCTGAACGTCGAACCCAAGAGCCTGCGGCCGGACGTGGCGGCCTACCTGTCCGATCTGGACTGGCCGGGCAACGTGCGACAACTGGAGAACCTGTGCCGCTGGCTGACGGTGATGGCCTCCGGGCAGGAAATCCACATGGACGACCTGCCTGCGGAGCTCAGTCACCCGCCGGGGGACCAGGCGGCAGCCGGCGAGGATTGGGAAGCGGCGCTGCGGCGCTGGGCGGACCAGCAGCTGGCACGCGGGGAGCAGGGCCTTCTGAACGAGGCCACCCCGCAGTTCGAGCGCATCATGATCGAAACCGCCCTGCGGCGCACCGGCGGGCGCCGTCAGGACGCGGCCCGCCTGCTGGGTTGGGGCCGCAATACCCTGACCCGCAAGATCAAGGAACTGGGCATGTAACGGCGGCGACGGCTACAGGCGGCGTTCTTCCTCACGCAGCGCCGCGCCCACCGCCAGCAGGCAGTGACCCGCTACGGTCCCGTCGACGCCCGCCGCCGGCTCCACGATTTCATCGAGCGCCAGTTCTCTCACCTGCATGCCGAGATCCCGGTGCAGCCCGTCCACCAGACCGGGTACCGGTTCCGGCAGGGGCGCCAGTACCAGGCTGGATACCGGTGCCTGCATGAAGTGGCGATCGTAGTAGTCCACGGAGCGCTGCACCTCCAGGGCCAGTGACTGGACGAGCCGCTCGCTTTCCTCCGGGCCTGCCCCTGCCAGCTGGCTGTAGCCGGTGTCGAGGGTGCGTGCCAGATAGAGCTCCGATTGGCGGGTCAGAATGATCAGCCCGCGGTCGCGGCCAAAATACAGCATGGCCAGCCCGTTCCCGTCCTCCGGCAGCTGCGCCGCCACGTTGCGCAGGGCCAGCTCGGGAATGTCGATGGCGTGCAGCTCCAGTCTGGCGTCCTGCAGCTCCGACACCAGCCGCTCGACGAGCGCCGCGCGGGCGACCACCACGTACATCTGACGCTGGGCGCTGCCGGCTCCGCCGGCCGGCGCATCGAACACGTCGATGACGGCATCGTCCACATGAAAGTCGATGAGCTCCCGGATGCGCCAGCGCATGGCGGCCCGCAGCTCCGCCGGCGGTACGTCCGGCGCCTCGGTGAGCAGCAGCTGGTATTCACCCAGGGGCAGCACGGCGTTGCAGCGCCCACGGCCCAGGCCGCCGGCTCCGATGCTTTGCTGCAGCACCGCCGGCCGCAGTTCTTCGCTGGCCACGGGCTGATAGGCGCAACTCTGCAGCAGCGCCTTGCCGCCGGGCCGCTCCCGAGCCCGCGCCACGGCTATGCCATCGCCGTCGATCACGACTCCGCCGGTCTCGGCGCTCTGTGCCTTGCGTGCCAGTCCCCACATGCCGGTATCTCCAGTCACTTTCTCTTATTGCGGCCGTCGTCCTGCATGCCTTGAACAGAGCTCCACGACTCGCCCTATTTCACGATCTCGCGCCAGTTGACCAGTGCAGCCTGACCGCTCCCGCCCCCCGGGAAGGCGACGCCGTTCAGAGTCTGGCCGGTGCCGGTGTTGTAGGACGTCCATCCGTTGCCGTCCCAGTGTACCGCTATGCCGGCGGCGCCCACCGCCCAACAGTCGGTTGTCGAACTGCAGCTCACATCCTTCAAATCCACATCCGGTACCGCCGTGTACGGGCCCACCCGCACCCAGCTGCCGCCATCCCAATGCAACATCACTTCGCCCTGGTGCCCGGGTGGCCCGTTGGTGATCGCGTCCCCGACCGCCCAGCAGTCATTGGTGGCCGAGCAGGATACGGCCCGCAGTGGCGACGCCTTGTTGCCCAGATTCAGGCTTGAGGGCGACCAACTTCCCACGCGGTGATCCACGTTAAAGTACTTGCCGTTCCCGTTCCCGTTCCCGTTCCCGTTCCCGTTC
>DATFML010000257.1:0-6737 GCA_035266965.1 Gammaproteobacteria bacterium | reverse complement strand
TGAGCCTTGTCATCCTCAAGATCCTGGACGCTGTCATGGGTCTGCGGGTCAGCGAAGAGGCCGAAACCGAGGGGCTGGACATCGCCCTGCACGACGAGCGCGGCTACAATCTGTAGTCCGGACGGCTCGGCAACGGAGGCGGGCGCCCATGGCGCCCGCTTTTTTTTCGTCCCCGGGTTGCGCCGCCTCCGCCCGCCGGCGACCGCGGTGCTCTGTACATGGGTGGGCAAACGTTCTGATGGATTCTCCGTCCGATGGCTTGGCCGTCGGAAACCCGGCGCCGTGTGCCAGGCGGGCTGCACCCGACGGCGGATATCGCCCTGACGACCCCACCCGGGTACAATCGGGTCCAGCCGCGCGGACGGCCGTGCCGGCGGGCCCCAGGGGCGCCCGTCCGCCGTCGTCTCCGGATCCCGCCGGGAAGCGGGAAAAAACGAACCAACAAGGGCCAACGAGCCCAGCCAATAAGACGGAGGAGTCATTATGTCGATTCGAACCACCGCCGGGGCCTCCCTGGTCGGCGCTCTGCTGCTCGCGTCCGTTCCCGCCCACGCCCAGGGGCTGTCGGGCAACGTCACCTTCGCCAGCAACTATATCTTTCGCGGCATCTCACAGACCGATAACACGGCCGCCATCCAGGGCGGGCTGGAATACAGCATGATGGGCATCTATGCCGGCATGTGGGGCTCCAACGTGGACTTCCACACGCCGGGGGACGGCTCCATGGAATTCGACGTCTACGGCGGCTACAAGTACAAGCTGAGCGACAACGCCGGGCTGGACATGGGAATCATCGGGTACAACTATCCGGGGGCCAGCGGAAACCTCCAGTACGATTACACGGAATTCTATGCTGGTGGCCATTATCGGTGGATCAGTTTCAAAGACTACTATTCGTTCGATTTCTTCGGCGGTACCGGCAAGGCCAACTATGTCGAGCTGGGCGTCGATTACCCCCTGCCGTTCGGTCTGAGCCTGGGTCTGCATGCCGGGCGCCAGTACATCTCGAACAATACCAAGGCGGGGCTGCCGGACTATAACGACTACAGCATCGGCATCTCCACGACCTCCAGCGGCTTCGGGTTCGGCTTGAAATATACCAACACGAATCTGGGCAGGAACCAGTGCACCTACGATACCTGCGCAAGCAGGGTGGTTGTGGATATTTCCAAGAGCTTCTGATGTCCCAGAGGCGGCAGCGGGAGCTGCCGCCTGTCCATTCAACCAGTGAACCGACCGGAGGCGTCGCGTCGGCTCCATGTCCTGGGCTCTGCAGGAGCGGGAAAGCGGCTAGTGGGCGGAACCGTTGTGCTGCGGGTAACAGAGCTTCGGATGGAGGGTTTGGGGCCGGTTACGCTGCAGGTTGCTGACGACGAGTGCGTGTGCCTGACGGGCCCGTCAGGGGCCGGCAAGACCCGGCTGCTGCGCGCGGTGGCGGACCTTGATCCCCATCAGGGAGAGGTATTTCTGGACGGTGTCTCCAGCCTCCAGGTGCCCGCCCCCGAATGGCGCCGACGCGTGGCGCTGCTGCCGGCCGAGAGCCACTGGTGGGGCGACCGGGTGGGCGAGCATTTCGCCGCCGGGGACATCGCCGGTCTGCAGGCCCTGGGTTTCGAGCCCGGGGTTGTGGACTGGTCGGTGGCCCGTCTGTCCAGCGGTGAACGTCAGCGGCTGGCCCTGTTGCGAATGCTGGCGCTGGCTCCGCAGGTGCTGCTGCTGGACGAGCCCACCGCCAACCTGGATCCGGCCAATATCGAGCGGGTGGAGACCCTGTTGACCGAATACCGCTGCACCCACGACGCGGCCCTGCTGTGGGTGAGTCATGACGTCGCCCAGGCGGAGCGGGTGGCGCAGCGAGTGCTGCGGATCGAACAAGGGCGGCTGGCCGCCGACCGCCCGGGCCATCGCCAATGATCCGACTGTCCGCCGTGGACCTGGCTGTGGCGGCGCTGCTGGTGCTGGTGCTGGCGGTGCTGGGCGCCCGTGTCCAGCGCAGCCTGGGCAGTCGCATTCTGGTGGCGGCCTTGCGCACCACCGTGCAGTTGCTGCTCATCGGCCTCATCCTCAAAGCCCTGTTCGCCCACGTGCACCTGCTGTGGATGGCCCTGCTGTCCATGGTGATGCTGCTGGTGGCAGGGCGGGAGGTGACCGCCCGCCAGCAGCGGCGTTTCGCCGGCTGGTGGGGCTTCGGGATGGGCACGGTGTCCATGTTTCTGTCGTCGTTTGCCGTTACGATCTTCGCTCTGGTCGTGATCATCGGCAATCAGCCCTGGTATGCGCCTCAGTACGCCATTCCCCTGCTGGGCATGTTGCTGGGCAACACCATGAACGGTATTTCCATTGCCATGGACCGCCTCACCGAAACGGCCTGGCAGCAACGCGGGCAGATCGAGGCCCGTCTGATGCTCGGTCACAGCTGGGAGCAGGCCAGCGGGGCGCTGCGCCGCGACGCGGTGCGGGGCGGACTGATCCCCATCATCAATGCCATGTCCGCCGCCGGCCTGGTGAGCCTGCCGGGCATGATGACCGGTCAGATCCTGGCCGGCTCGCCGCCGGTGGAGGCCGTCAAGTACCAGATTCTGATCATGTTTCTGATTGCCGTGGGGACGGGGCTGGGAACACTGGCGGCGGTGTGGGCCGCCAGCCGCCGGCTGTTCGACGAACGCCAGCGCCTGCGCCTGGATCGCCTGCGGGCCCCGCCGGCGGAGCGCTGAGAAGCGGCCGACGGAGCGACCACTCGGGAGGCAGGGGATGACGGGATGTCGGTGGCTGTTGGTGCTGGCGCTGGGGTTGGGTGTTGCCCACGGAGCGGCGATCTACCGGTGGGTGGACAGCGCGGGTCAGGTGCACTATTCCGACCATCCCCATGGGGGAGCCCGCCGGCTGCAGGTGCACCCCGATACCGTCGCCGGCCCGTCCGCCGACCGCCTGGAGCTGCGCCGGCGCTTGTTGAAGGCCTACGACCAGGAAGACGCGCGCGAAAAGGCCAAACAGGCCCGGGCCCTGAAGGCCGAGGCGCGCCGCAAGCGCAACTGCCGGCGCGCCCGAAACGCTCTGCAGACCGACACCCATGCGGCCTATCTGTACCGCTACGACAGCGCCGGCCACCGCCATGTGTTGAACGACAGGGAAAGGTCGGCCGTCGAAGCCGGCGACAAGACCGCCGTCCGGCATTGGTGCCGGTGACCGCGGTATCGGCCTATTTCATGAGCTGTTCGTAGAAGAACTGCGGGGCCACCGTGGCAGAGCGGTGGATGGCCGCGTTGTAGTAGCGGGTCGGGAAGGCTTTCTGTTCGGCGTCCGCTTCCCGAAAGCCGGTCACCGGCAGGTCCTTGCAGGCCAGGGTGGCGGTCCACCAGCCGGACGGGTACACGGGCTGGGGAAAGTGCATGGTGAGCACGTCCAGAAATCCGGCGCCCCGCATGGCCTGGTGGATCTCCTTGATCAGGTTCATGTGGTACATGGGCGATTCGCTCTGCTGCACCAGGATGCCCTCGCTGCGCAGGGCGCGGCGCGTGTTGCGATAGAACTCCTCGGTGAAAAGCCCCTTTGCCGGGCCGATGGGATCGGTGCTGTCGATGATCACCACATCCAGGCTGTCCGGTTCGGCGTCCGCCATCCATTTGATGCCGTCGCCGAAATAGAAGTGGGCGCGCGGGTCGTCGTTGGACTCGCACAGCTCCGGAAAATAGCGCTCCGACAAGCGCGTGACCCGTTCGTCGATCTCCACCTGCCAGACGTCCCGCACCTCGGGGTGCTTCAGCACCTCCCGCACGGTTCCGCAGTCGCCGCCGCCGATGACCACCACGCTGCGCGGGTTGGGGTGGGTGAACAGGGCCGGATGACTCATCATCTCGTGATAGATGAAGTTGTGCCGGTCGGTGAGCATCACGAACCCGTCGATTACCATGAGCTTGCCGAAGTGCTCGGTGTCATAGATTTCAATGCGCTGGTAAGGGGTCTGCTCCTCATGAAGTTTTTCCTTGATCTTCAGTGAGAAGGCAGAGCCGCCTTCGTCGCATACTTCGGTGAACCAGCTCTTGTCCAGGGTCATGTCGGTCGCCGTCAACGTTGGCAGGGTGGAAACGGGAACAGGGTGCGGCTGGCGCCGCAGGCTCGAGGCTGCCAAGGATACAGCATGCTCAGGGAAGAGGAAAAATCAGGGTGGATTCGGCGCCGGCGGGGTTATATGGTGCGCTCCTGGTACGTTAGTGTATGAGCCATCATGTGGACCATTGATCAGGCCCGTTCGACCTACAACCTGGCTTTCTGGGCCAACGGTTATTTCGACATCAATGCGCGGGGGCACCTGCTGGTGCACCCCGAGCGCGGCGCTGCGGCCATCGATCTGTTCGACCTGGCCCGGGAAATCCGCGCCAGCGGGCTGTCCTGGCCCGTGCTGGTACGCTTCAACGGCATCCTGCGCGACCGGGTGGACACCCTGTGCGGCGCCTTCCAGCAGGCCATGAGTGCCGAAAGCTACGAAGGAAGCTATACCGCCGTCTACCCCATCAAGGTGAACCAGCAACGCAGTGTGGTGGCCGAGATCCTGTCCCGCGGGGAAGGGCGTGTGGGTCTGGAAGCGGGCAGCAAGCCCGAGCTGATGGCGGTGCTGGCCTTGTGTCCCGCAAACGGCGTCATCGTCTGCAACGGTTACAAGGACCGCGAGTACATCCGCCTGGCCCTGATCGGTCGCCGCCTGGGCCATCGGGTCCATATCGTGGTGGAAAAGCTTTCCGAGCTGGAGCTGGTGATCCGCGAGTCCCGGGCCATGGGCATCGCACCACTGATTGGGGTGCGCATGCGACTGGCGTCCATCGGCGCCGGCAAGTGGCAGAACACCGGCGGCGAGAAGTCCAAGTTCGGCCTGCAGGCCGCCCAGGTGCTGGCGGTGGTGGACAGACTGCGTGCCGGGGGGATGCTTGACAGCCTGCAGCTGCTGCACTGCCACCTGGGGTCGCAGATCGCCAATATCCGGGATATCCAGCGGGGCATGCGGGAGGTGGCGCGCTACTACGCCGAGCTGCGCGCCATGGGTGCCCCCATTGCCATCATGGACGTGGGCGGCGGCCTGGGGGTCGACTATGAGGGGTCCCGTTCGCGCAGCTTCTGCTCCATCAACTACAGTGTCCAGGAGTACGCCAACAACGTCGTGCGCGCCATGCGCGAGATCTGCACAGAGCAGGAACTGCCCCATCCGGACATCGTCACCGAGTCCGGGCGCGCCATGACGGCCCATCACGCGGTGCTGATCACCAATGTCATCGACATCGACCAGGCGCCTGGCACCGGCAGCCTGGAGCCCGCGGGCGAGGATGAGCCGCTGATCATCCAGGACCTGTGGCAGGTGCTCGCCAACCTGTCCGAGCGCGCGCCCCTGGAGTCCTACCACGACGCCAGCCACTCCCTGTCCGAGGCCCAGTCCATGTACCTGCACGGGGTGCTGTCCCTGGCCCAGCGTGCCCGGGTGGAGTCGTTGTATTTCGCCATCTGTCACCGGGTGCAGCCGCTGCTGCAGGCCGCCAGGCGCGAGCAGCGCGACGTGCTGGACGAGCTCAATGAAAAGCTGGCCGACAAGTACTTCTGCAATTTTTCCGTGTTCCAGTCCCTGCCCGATGTGTGGGCCATCGATCAGATTTTTCCCATCGTCCCGCTGCACCGGCTGGACGAGCCGCCGACCCGGCGGGCGGTATTGCAGGACCTGACCTGCGACTCCGACGGCCACGTGGACCGCTACGTGGATGCCAACGGCGTGGAAAGCACCCTCCCGGTCCATCCCTACCGGCGGGACGAGACGTACCTGCTGGGGGTTTTCCTGGTGGGCGCCTATCAGGAGATCCTCGGCGACATGCACAATCTGTTCGGCGACACCAATGCCCTGAACGTGGAAGTGGCGGAAGACGGCGGTTACCGCCTGCTGGAGCCGGAGCATGGCGATACCGTCGATGAGCTGCTGCGCTACGTGCATTTCGAGCCCGATGCCCTGCGCGCCGCCTACCGGGACAAGGCCGCACGCGCCGACCTGAGCGACCAGCAGCGTGCCGCCTATCTGGACGAGTTGGAGGCGGGGCTGACCGGGTATACGTACCTGGAGGACTGAAGGGGCGGCGGCGACGGCTGCGTCATGAAGGGAACAGACGGTGTGGGCGGGCGTCGGCTCTCGGGTGCGCGCCGCATAGCCCCCACTGGCAGGGCGAGGTGTATCACGGGATGTCTGGAACCCGGACGACGACGGGCAACGCATGCTGAACGAGGGGCCGAGGCCGCGAGCGCGCTCCCGATTCATCATCCGCCAATCTGCTCCGTCCTGGTATTTTCCGTGCTTTCCGTGTATTCCGTGGCGCTTTTGCTGTTTGACGCAGCGCCAATCAAATCGCCTCCGTTGAACGCTCGCGGTTAATCATTCGGGAGGTTCACCCATGGACATCGGATTCATCGGCCTGGGGGCCATGGGCTTGCCCATGGCACGCAATCTGCACAAGGCCGGCCTGCTGGTCGGTGTCTGGAACCGCACCCGTTCGCAAGCGGAGGCGCTGGCCGGCGAAACCGGGGTAGCCGTGGCCGCCGACCCCGGGGAACTCGCCCGACGTTGCGATGTGGTCTTCACCTGCGTGTCGGCCGACGAAGACCTGGCGGCGGTGATCGATGCCATGTTGCCGGGCCTGTCCGCGGGAAGCACGGTGGTGGACACCTCCACGGTCAGCCAGGCCGCCGCCCGTGACGCGGCCCGTCGGCTT
>DATFML010000256.1:0-8863 GCA_035266965.1 Gammaproteobacteria bacterium | reverse complement strand
GACCGCCGAGCACTGCGGCCAGGTTCAACAGCACGGTTCAGCCGTCGCGGGTGCGTACCCTGGGGGGCAAGGGCATTGCCGGGCAGCAGACGAACGGGGCGACGCCATCAGTTCAGGTGGTTTCGACGCGGGTGGCGCCGCAGCGGGCGCAGCGGTAGCGGGTGACCAGACGCCCGGTCTTCACTTCGAACGGGGTGGTGGGAACCTCTTCCCATTTGTGGAAACCACGCTTGCAGAGCGTGTTGCCCTGGTGCTTTTCGCTGGCCTTCGGACGGCGGAAGGGAACGACGTTGCTCATGGTGACGACCGACTACGTATGCTATCGACGCAATCATACACGCTCAGACGCGGCTGCCAAGCGAGCCGGTCCCGGGCGCGGCGGCAATCCAGCGCCAGGGACCAGCGCATCGCCTCCACCCAGGCGGGCTCGCCGGCTGCGCCGGTGAGCGGCCAGAGGCCGCGCAACAGGGTGCGCACCACCACGAACGGTACCGGCACGGCCCAGCGGTGCCCGTAGCGCTGCAGATCACGAAAGGCCAGGGCCGGCTCGGCTGCCAGGTTGAACGCGCCGGTGGCGTCCGCGTCCAGCGCCTGCAGCACCGCCGTGGCGACATCGTCCTCCCACACGCACTGGGTCAGGGGTTGGGGTTCCGGTAGCCGTGGATAGCTCGGCTGTCGCAGCAGAAAACGCAGCAGCGGCAGTGCGTTGGGCCCCAGGATGGCATGGGGCCGCAGGCGCACGACCTGCATCTGCGGGTAGGCTGCCTCCAGGGCGTCCAGGGCATGCTCCACCGCCACCTTGTCTTCGCCGTAGGCGAACCCCGGGTTGGGCCGCAGCGGCCGGCTCTCGTCGATGCGCTCGGGATTGTCGGGCCAGGCTCCATAGACCGCTGCGCTCGACAGGTGGACGAGACGCCGTACCCCCGCCCGGGCGGCGGCCTGGAAAACGTTGTGGCTGCCATGGACATTGATATCGCGCATCAATGCGCGGTCGTGGCGGGCCCGCCCGAGATCGCCGCGCATCACCACGAAGGCGAGATGGATAAGGACGTCGTGTCCGTCCATGATCTCCCTGACACGGGCGCTGCGTACATCGGCCTGCAGGGCGGTGAAGCGCGGATGACTGAACCGAGCGGGGCGGAGGTCCAGGCCGCTCACCGCTTCCACGCCGGGTTCGTCGCACAGCCTGGGCAGCAGAGCGGCCGCCAGATGACCGGAGCTGCCGGTGACCAGGATCCTCATGGGGCGGGCATTGCCGTCGGGGGCCCGGCGTCAGCCGCCCGGCGGTGGGGCCTGGAAGTGCGGAATGACCTGCCGGGCCAGCACCTCCATGGATCTGCGCACCGCCGAGGTGGGCAGCACGCCGGCTCCGATGGCGCACAGCACATGGTCCACCCCCTCGCGCTGCAGGCCCTGCAGTCGCTGTATGCAGTGCTCGGGATCACCCACGACGACCATGCCCAGGGTTTCCAGGACCTTCAGATTGATCGCCTTGTCCACCAGGCCGCGCAGTTTGCCGAGGCGTCGGTAGTACTCGTAGCCCTGGTACAGGCGTTCCAGTACCGGCAGGGTCTGGGCGAAGAGCTGACGGTAGAACCACACGAAGCCCTCCCGCGCCTGCTCGCGGGCCTGCCGGTGGTCTTCCAGGCAGAACACGCCGACGGTCATGCCGACGCGCGGGTTCTGTCCGGCCGACGGCTGCTGCGCGCCATGGTGGCGCTGCCAGTGCTGCCGGTAGCGGCGGATATCCTCCCTGACCATGAACCAGGGCTTGAACGGCCCGGCCAGGGCGCCCAGCCCCAGACGGGCGGCGAGCTCGAAGCTTTCCGGGCTGACGGCGGCGGTCCACAGGGGGGGGTGGGGCTGCTGTACGACTTTGGGTATGATCTCAATATTATCAATATGGTAATGGCTGCCGTGGTGGGTGATCGGTTGGCCTTGGAAGGAGCGGCGAATAATTGTCAGGGCTTCCTCGGTCAGGCTGCGGCTGTCCGCCATGGATACCCCGAAGGTGGCGTATTCGCGGGGGGAAAAGCCGCGTCCGAAGCCGAATTCCACGCGCCCGCCGGAGAGCAGATCCAGAGTCGCCAGCCGTTCGGCCACCCGTACCGGGTGCTCGTAGGGCAGGGGCACGATGCCGTGACCCAGCCGCAGGCGGCGGGTGCGCTGGGAAGCGGCCGCCAGGAAAAGGTCCGGAGCCGAGCTGTGGGAATACTCGGCCATGAAATGATGTTCCACCAGCCAGGCGGTGCGAAAACCGCAGTCCTCGGCCAGCTCCAATTCGGCGAGCGTGTCCCGGTAGACCTGGCTTTCGGTGCGGCCGGCGAAGCCGGGCACTGACAGCTCGTAGAAGAGGTCAAAATGCATGGCGAAGGAGTTTCGGGGTTCGGGTGATCCGTTGCAAGTGCTTGCAGGTTATACTGTATTCAATGACTGGTAAGCCCACGGCAAATAGCGACAGGACAGGCCATCGGCCGCTGCTGGAGGTGGGGGCCCGCGGTTGGGATCACGATGCCTGGGTCGGTTCCTTCTACCCCGACGACCTGCCCGCCGCCTGGCGGCTGGCCTACTACGCCAACGAGTTCTCCACGGTGCTGGTGCCGGTCGGGCAATGGCAGGGTGCGGACCCGGGCGAGATAGCGGGATGGGCGGCCGACGTGCCGGAACGTTTCGTGTTCTTCGTGGAATTGCCCGGCACCATGCCCGAGCGTCCGCGGGACCCGTTGAAGGAATGGCGTCGACGTCTCGATCCGCTGAAGGATCAGCTTGGGGGCCTGTTGGTGCGCAACGCAGGAGCGCAGCTGCAGTCGCCGGCCCTGGAGGCGCTGGTGGCGGAGATGGCGGGCGAGTATCCGGTGTGGCTGGAACCTGATGATGCCGACGCGCTGCCGCAATGGGTGGAGGCTGCGGGCGCCCAGTGGAGTTGGGCGGGCCAGCGACAGGTACACGGGCGAACGGCGCTGGGGCTGGTGGCGATGGCCGGGGAGCAGACCGGCCTGCGCGGGCTGCGCGATCTTCTGCAGGGTCTTCTGGAGGCCGGCACCGATGCCGATGACGCATTCTTGATCTTCGCCGGTGATCCTCCGGATATCGATGTCTTGCATCATGCCATCACCATTGCGCGGCTGCTGGGCGCTTGACGCCGGTGCCGGAGTTGACTCCTAAGCGCACCTTGGCAACACTCTGCGGCGCCGCTGCGCCCGTGGCTGCCCGTGCGCCGGTGCCGTCGCGGCGTCGCGGCCGCTATCGCCGCAGGTCGGCACAGTGCCATCGACCATAGCAGGGGACATGGAAACAACAGAAGAACGGTCCGCCAACGCCCTGGTGAAAATACGGGATCTGCGATTCAGCCGTGGTCCGCGGGTGATTTTCGATGGCGTGGATCTGGACATTCCGCGGGGCAGGGTCACTGCCATCATGGGTCCGAGCGGCAGCGGCAAGACCACGCTGCTGCGCCTGATCGGCGGACAGCTGCGTCCGCAGTCGGGCACCATCGAGGTGGACGGTCAGCAGGTTCCCCTTCTGCGGCACCGGGCACTGTACGAGCTGCGCAAACGCATGGGGATGCTGTTCCAGAGCGGTGCGCTGCTCACCGACCTGAGCGTGTTCGACAATGTCGCCTTTCCTCTGCGCGAGCATTCCCGCCTGTCGGAGTCCATGGTGCGGGACCTGGTGCTGATGAAGCTGCAGGCCGTCGGCTTGCGCGGTGCGCGGGACATGATGCCCAGCGAGTTGTCGGGCGGCATGGCGCGACGCGTGGCCCTGGCCCGTGCCATCGCCCTCGACCCCATGATGATCATGTACGATGAGCCGTTCACGGGGCTGGACCCGATCTCCATGGGAGCGGCCGTGCAGCTGATCAGGCTGCTCAACGATGCCCTTGGACTGACAAGCATCATCGTATCCCATGACGTGCAGGAGACCACCGCCATTTCAGACTACATGTATGTGATTGCCGACGGAAAGGTGATAGGGCATGGTACGCCGGCCGCTCTCGGACGATCGAACTCGGAATGGGTCGAGCAGTTCATGAAGGGGTTGCCGGACGGGCCGGTCCCGTTTCACTATCCGGCGCCCGAGTACCTCGACGACCTGCTGGCGGGTGCCTGAAATGGAGCGAAGCGTCTTCGCGGTACGCGCATCACGCCGCCGTGGTACCGCCTGCCGCAAACCCGACGGGCTGTGCACGGAGGTGGGGCAGTGCTGAACATGGTGCAACAGCTCGGACGGTTCGGCTTGGGCTTTCTGGAGCGTTTGGGACGTGCCTTCCTTTTTCTGCTGCAGACAGTGGCGGGATTGCCGAACCTGCTGCCGCGCCCCGGGCTGGTGATCGCGCAGGTCTATTCGACCGGGGTGCTGTCGCTGCTGATCATCGTGGTCTCGGGGTTGTTCGTGGGCATGGTGCTGGGCTTGCAGGGGTACAATACCCTCGTGAAGTTCAACGCCGAGGAGTCGCTGGGCGTGGTCGTGGCGTTGTCGCTGGTGCGCGAGCTCGGTCCGGTGATTTCCGCGCTGCTGTTCGCCGGCCGGGCCGGTTCCGCATTGACTGCGGAGATCGGCCTGATGAAGGCCACCGAGCAGTTGTCCGGCATGGAGATGATGGCCGTGGACCCCGTCAAACGCATCATCGCACCGCGCTTTATCGGCGGTGTGATTTCCCTGCCGCTGCTGGCGGCCATTTTCAGCATGGTGGGCGTGTTCGGGGGCTATTTCGTCGGCGTGACGTTGCTGGGTGTGGACTCGGGGGCCTTCTGGTCACAGATGCAGGCCAAGGTCAGTTTCCACGAGGACATCGTCAACGGCGTCATCAAGAGTGTCGTGTTCGCCATCGTGGTGACGTGGATCGCCGTGTTCGAAGGGTACGATGCGGTTCCGACGTCCGAGGGCGTCAGCCGGGCCACCACCCGCACGGTGGTATACGCATCGCTGGCCGTGCTCGCCCTGGACTTCCTTTTGACCGCTCTCATGTTTAGGGAAGGATAAGATGCAGACGAGCCGTTGGATCGAGATCGTCGTAGGTCTGTTCGTGCTGGCCGGTATCGGGGCCTTCTTTGTGCTGGCCATGAAAGTGAGCGACCTCAGCCAGTTCGGCAACAGCGGCGGCTACACGGTGACCGCGGATTTCAACGATATCGGCGGCCTGAAGGTGCGTGCACCGGTCACCGTGGCCGGTGTGCGGGTGGGCCGCGTCACTTCCATCAGTTTCGACAGCAACACCTACGAAGCGGTGGTCCATATGACCATCGAACACAAGTACGACAAGTTCCCCACCGATACCTCAGCCCGGATCTTCACCGCCGGGCTGCTGGGCGAACAGTACATCTCGCTGCAGCCCGGTGGTGCGGAGCACTACCTGAAGAACGGTGACCGGATCAAGCTGACTCAGTCCGCTCTGGTGCTGGAGCAGCTGATCGGCCAATTTCTCTTCAACAAGGCCGCCACCCCGGGCAAGCCGTAGCCCGGTCCGGAAACCGGTTTCCCGGGCCGGCGATCGGCCAACCGTCACGGTGGTGCACTTGGTCTGCGTCTGCAAAGCTGGGAGAATTGTGCGTCCGGTTCCGGAGGCTCGTCGCGACCAGCCTTTGCCGGCCCGAGCGGCCGGGTCCGGCCGGACCCCGTTTTCCAGCTACAGGTGGCTTATATGAAATGGTTTGCCGCTGCTACGTTCGTTCTGTTTTTGTTCGCCGGTAACGCCGGTGCCAGCGTTGCGGACTCGCCCCAGGCGCTGGTGCGCCAGACATCCGAGCAGATGCTGGCGGCCCTCAAGAACAACCATGAGGCGATCAGCAAGGATCCCGGCAAGCTCTACGGACTGATCAAGGACATCGTGCTGCCCCATTTCGACTTCCAGCGCATGTCCCGCTGGGCACTGGGCCGGGCCTGGCGGCAGGCCTCGCCGGCCCAGCGTAAGCGCTTTGTAGGCGAATTCCGGACGTTGCTGGTGCGGACCTACGGCAGCGCCCTGGAACAGTACCGGGACCAGAAGATCCAGTACCTGCCGGTACGCATGGATCCGGGAGCCACCCATGTCAGCGTCCGCACCGAAGTACAGCGTTCCGGGGGGCCTCCGATTCCCATCAACTACGGTATGGAGAAGACCGCCGACGGATGGAAAGTCTTCGACGTCACCGTCGACGGCATCAGCCTGGTCTCCAGTTACCGAAGCACCTTCACCAGCGCGGTGCGTTCCCACGGTATCGATGGGTTGATCGACATGCTGGCCAAGCGCAACCACAAGGCGGATTCGTGACCGGGGCGTCCATCGAGGCGGGGGAAGGCGGTCGGCTCTATCTGCGTGGGGAGGTGACCTTCAGCACCGTGCCCGATGTCTGGGAGCGCGCCCGCCGCCTGTTCGATGACAGCGCCGAGATGATCGTGGATCTGGGTGACGTGGAACGCGCCGATTCGGCGGGTCTGGCACTGCTGGTGGAATGGATGCGCGCGGCGAAACGTCGTGACACCGCGATCCGATTTCTGAATATGCCGGCCCAGATGCTGGCCATTGCGCGAGTAAGCAGCCTCGATCAGATTCTGCCGCTGGGACGGGACTGACATGACCGCAGCGGTTCAGTTCAAGGAAGTCCGCAAGGACTACCACTCGGTGCAAGCCCTGAAGGGGGTGGACTTTGCCATCGAACAGGGCGAATTTTTCGGGCTACTGGGGCCCAACGGCGCAGGCAAGTCCACGCTGATCAACATCATGGCCGGGCTGGTGAAGGCTACCAGCGGCCGCATCAGTGTGCTGGGTCACGACGTGGTGAGTCAATATCGCCAGTCCCGCGCGGCGCTGGGGGTGGTGCCCCAGGAACTGGTCTACGATCCCTTCTTCACGGTGCGCGAGATGCTGCGTCTGCAGTCGGGCTACTTCGGCTTCGGGCGGGAGAACGACGTCTGGATCGACGAGTTGCTGGATGTACTGGACCTGTCCCACAAGGCGAACGACAACCTGCATGACCTGTCGGGAGGCATGAAGCGGCGGGTGTTGATCGCTCAGGCCATGGTCCACAAGCCCCAGGTGGTGGTGCTGGACGAACCCACCGCCGGGGTCGATGTGGAACTGCGTATGGCCCTGTGGGAGTTTACCCGGCGTTTGCACGGGGCAGGCCATACCATCGTGCTCACCACCCACTATCTGGAGGAGGCCGAGAGCCTGTGCGACCGCATCGCCATCCTGCACCATGGCGAGTTGCGGGCGCTGGACACCAAACAGGCGTTGCTGGGACGACACCCTTACCGGCTGTTGTGCCTGACTCTGGACCGCTCTGACCGGGCTCTGCCCTCCGCCGTCGAGCGACTGGTCATAGAGCGCGACGGGGCTGCCGTCACCCTGCGGCTGCACAAGCTGGAGAATCAGATCGGCCCGCTGCTGGATTCGGTCAAGCAGGCCGGTATCGGTATCGTGGACCTGCGCACCCGGGACATGGGACTGGAGGACATTTTCCTCGAGCTCACCCGCGAAGTGGCGGCATGACCAACTGGCGCGGACTATACACGGTGTTTCGCAAGGAAGTGATGCGCTTCCTTAAGGTGACCGTGCAGACCGTGCTGACGCCGGTGGTCACGGCGCTGCTTTACCTGGTGGTGTTCGCCCAGGCGCTGGCCTCCCATGTACAGGTCTACCCGGGCATCTCCTACACCGCCTTCCTGATTCCGGGTCTGATCATGATGAGCGTCATTCAGAACGCGTTCGCCAACAGCTCCTCCAGCCTGATCCAGTCCAAGATGACCGGTAATCTGGTGTTTCTGCTGCTGTCGCCGGTTTCGCCCGCGGAGTTCGTGGTGGCGTTCGTGTCGGCGGCGGTGCTGCGCGGCCTGATGGTGGGCCTGGGCGTGTACCTGGTGGCCCAGTATTTCGTGCACCTGCCGGTCAGTCACCTGGGCTGGAGCCTGCTGTTCGCCCTGCTGGGCAGCGCGTTTCTGGGCGGACTCGGGGTGGTGGCGGGGGTATCCTCGGACAAATTCGAGCAGCTGGCGGCCTTCCAGAATTTCATCATTCTTCCCCTGTCGTTCCTGAGCGGGGTGTTCTACTCCATCCATTCCCTGCCGTCGCCCTGGGATGCGGTGTCCCGTTTCAACCCGTTTTTCTATATCATTGACGGATTCCGGTTCGGGGTACTCGGTGTCTCGGACGTCTCGCCCTGGCTCAGTCTGTCGGTCGCCGGCGGTTTCGTGGCGGCGATCCTGACCATTTGCCTGGTCATGCTGAACACCGGCTACAAGCTCCGGCAGTGACCGTGGCCCGGGCGGGGTGCGAACTACATTCAGATTTCGGACAAGCGGGTGCGAGTATGCAAGCAGAGGAACTGAAGAGTCTGATCGAGGCCGGCGTCCCCGGCGCCCAGGTCACGGTCAAGGGAGACGGTGACCACTTCGAAGCCATCGTGATCAGCGATGCGTTCGTGGGCAAGTCCATGGTGCAGCAGCACCAGATGATCTACGGTGTCCTCGGGGACCTGATGCAGAAGGAAATCCACGCCCTCGCGCTGCACACCTACACCCCCGAGAAATGGGCCGCCCAGCCCCGGATACAGTAGCTCCGTGGACAAGCTGATCATCAGTGGCGGGGCCCGCCTGGAAGGCGAGATCCGCATTTCCGGTGCCAAGAACGCCGTGCTGCCCATTCTGGTGGCGTCGCTGCTGGCCGACGACACCATGACCGTGGGCAACGTGCCACACCTGCATGATGTCACCACCTCCATGGAACTGCTGGGCCGCATGGGCGTGGACCTGGTGGTGGACGAGCGCATGAGCATCGAGGTGGACCCGCGCACCATTCGCGAGTTCTACGCCCCTTACGAGCTGGTCAAGACCATGCGGGCCTCCATTCTGGTGCTGGGGCCGCTGCTGGCCCGCTACGGCCAGG
>DATFML010000255.1:0-2442 GCA_035266965.1 Gammaproteobacteria bacterium | reverse complement strand
CCGATCCAGGCGCAATACCCGGCTGACTTCCGCCACGTACAGGGAGCCGTTCCTGAAGGCGACGCCATTGGGCATGTCCAGCCCTGTCAGGAGGGTGTAGACGCGGTCGGCCCGGCCGTCGCCGTCCCGGTC
Source organism: Gammaproteobacteria bacterium (assembly GCA_035266965.1). Taxonomy (GTDB): domain Bacteria; phylum Pseudomonadota; class Gammaproteobacteria; order DATFLG01; family DATFLG01; genus DATFML01. The sequence continues at coordinate 2,310 of DATFML010000255.1, read as the reverse complement.
CACCACAGCATAGACCTTGCCGGCCTCCCGGGTCCCCACGAACAGGGTGCCGCGGGCGCCGAAGGTCATGGAACGGGCATCGGGCACCTGGTCGGTCACCAGGGAGATGTGGAAGCCGGGCGGCAGGTGGAGGGTGTGAAGGGGCAGGGGACGTGCCGCGCAGGCCGGCAGGGACGCCATCAGTCCGAGGGCAAGCACCCACCGGCGCAGACACCGGCGTGCCATTGCTGTGCGCCCGTCAGAGCGTGATTTTGGTGCCCAGTACATCGAGAAAGGCCGCCAGCCAGGCGGGGTGGGCGGGCCAGGCCGGCGCAGTGACCAGGTTGCCGTCCACATGGGCCTTGTCCACGGGGATGTCCTGGAAGCGGCCGCCGGCTTCATTGACCTCGGGGCCGACCGCGGGATAGGCGGAGCAGGCGCGGTTTTCGATGACGCCCGCGGCGGCCAGGATCTGGGCACCGTGACATATCGAGGCAATGGGTTTTTCCTTTTCCGCGAAGTGGCGGACCATCTTCAGGACGTCCTGGTTGAGGCGCAGGTATTCCGGCGCCCGGCCCCCCGGGATGCACAGGGCGTCGTAGTCCGCCGGGTGAACCTTGCCGAAGTCGGCATTGAGTACGAAGTTGTGGCCCGGCTTTTCGCTATAGGTCTGGTCGCCCTCGAAATCATGGATTGCCGTACGCACGCTCTCACCGTCGTCCTTGCCCGGACACACGGCATGGACCGTGTGGCCGACCATCTGCAGGGCCTGGAACGGCACCATGACTTCATAGTCTTCCACAAAGTCGCCGACCAGCATCAGGATCTTCTTCTTGGCCATGGGCACCTCCCGGCTTGGATGTCGTGTCTTTGATGAACCGCCTATGTGTACAGCATAGTCGCGCCTGGAACGGGTACGGACCTCAGCGCCGGCGATGCTCCAGATAACGGCGGTAGTCGCCGTCGGGGATGCGCCGGCGGGTTCGTACCGGACGATTGTAGAAGTAGGTCCAGCACGGCAGAGCGCGACCCTCCCCGTCCAGCCACGCCGTGGTCCTGCGCCGCAGATACAGGCTGGTGGCGGGCTGCCCGCGATGGTAGTCCTCGAAACGGTCCAGCAGGCGCAGACTCCGCCCTGTGTCACGCAGTTGATAGAGCTCTCCGCGGACACGGTCGCTGTGCCGTGGGCTGGCCACGGCACCAGGGTAGGGGCCCAGATCGTATAACCGGCCCTGTATCCATGCCCCGCCCACGTGCCGGCAGGCGGCCAGCGCCTGCTTCACCCCGGTATCCGCCGGTCCCATCAGCAGGCTGCCGTAGAAGAACATCAGGGCGCTGGCCATAGGGGCGATCGGCACGGTCCGTCAGTCGGAGATCGCCAGCACCCGCTTGCCCCGGGCGCTGCCGCCGGCAATGTCGCGATGGGCGTCGGCGGCGCGCTCCAGGGGGTAGATTTCCTGCACCGCGATTTTCAGGTGGCCTTCCTCGAACAGGCGGGCGCCATTCTCGAGGATCTCCCGTTGGTGGCGGCGGGCGTCGCGCAGATCGTAATGCTGGGGGGTGAGCATCAGCTCCAGGGCGATGCGCAGGTTGCGCAGTCGCGCCGGTTTCCAGTCCACGTCGGAGCCGGGCTGCAGCAGGGTGACCAGATCGCCGTAGTGGGCCATGGCCTGGAAGGTGCGGGCGAAGGTGTCCCCGCCGACGCTGTCCAGGGCCAGCGCCACGCCGGTACCGCCGCTCCAGTCCTGCACGGCGTCCACGAAGTCCGTCTGCTTGTAGACGATGGGATACTCCACCCCGAGGCTGCGGAGCCAGTCCGCGCGTTCCCGGTCGCCTACGGTGCTGGCGACGTGCGCGCCGGCCAGGTGAGCGAGCTGCACCGCCAGATGGCCGACACCGCCGCTGCCGGCATGGACGAGCACCCGCTGGCCGGCCTGCACGCGGGCGCGATCGTGGAGGGATTCCCAGGCCGTGATCAGGGCCAGGGGCGCGGCGGCCGCTTGCTCGAAACCGAGCGCTGCCGGCTTGCGCGCGGCGTAGGCCTCTTCCACCACCGTGAGCTCGGCATAGTTGCCGGGTTCGCCGCCGATGCCGCCGTTGCAGAAATACACGGCATCTCCGGGGGCAAAGCGGGTGACCGCATCACCCACCGCTTCCACCACCCCGGCGCCGTCGCAGCCCAGCACGGCCGGCAGGCGGTCCGGATAATAGGTGCCGTTGGCCCGCAGCTTGGTGTCCACCGGATTGATGCCCGCCGCCTTCAGGCGCACCAGGATCTGGGTCGGGGTGGAAATGGCGGGGTCCGGCCGGTCCGCCAGGTGCAGTACCTCG
>DATFML010000254.1:0-2246 GCA_035266965.1 Gammaproteobacteria bacterium | reverse complement strand
GGAATGGGCTCATCGATCGGTACCACCATCTGGGCTACCAGCCTTTGCCCGGGGCGCAGGTGCGCTATCTGATCCGCTGCTCGGCCGGTGTGCTGGGCGCGATCGGGTTTGGTGCCGCGGCTTGGAAGGTGGCGGCCCGGGATGCGTGGATCGGCTGGGGTCGGGAGGCCCGCGAGCGGCATCTCGCGCAGGTGCTGAACAACGCGCGGTTTCTGATCCTGCCCTGGGTGCGGGTGCGCAATCTGGCCTCACGGGTCCTGTCGCTGGCAAGCCGGCGGATCGGCGTTGACTTCGCGGCCCGCTACGGGATTCGCCCAGTGTTGCTGGAGACCTTTGTGGAGACGGGTCGGTTCCGCGGGACCTGCTACCGGGCCGCCAACTGGGCGTGTCTCGGCCAGACCACCGGGCGCGGCAAATGTGACCGCACCCACAGCGCCCGGCTGCCGCTGAAGGACGTCTACGTCTATCCTCTACAGCGAGACTTCCGCCCGCAGCTCGGGGTGCGGGCATGAGTGCCTTGGCGGCGGAGCTCGAGGCCATCGATCTGGGGGATCTGCGATTGAACCGGCGGGCGCGCAAGGTCCTGGCCAAGCTGGGTGATAAACCCACGGTGAGCATCCCGAGCGCCTGCGGTGGTTGGGACGAAACCCGTGGCGCCTACCGGTTGTTCGATCACGACGAAGTCACGGCCCAGCAGGTGCTCGCGCCCCACTATGACGCCAGTCAGCGGCGCATGGGTGAGTATCCCCGCGTGCTGTGTATTCAGGACACCACCGAACTCGATTACAGCACCAAGGGTGACATCCAGGATTTGGGGCCGTTGAACTATGAGGCCCGCCGAGGACTGTATCTGCACCCCACCGTTGCCCTCACCCCCGAGCGTCTGTGTCTGGGGGTGATCGATGCCTGGAGCTGGACCCGTGAGCCGGGGAGTCTGGGCGCGCCCAAGGACGCTCGCCGAGCCATTGAAGAGAAGGAAAGCCTGCGTTGGCTGGAAGGCTACCGACGGGTGTGTGAGCGACAGGCCGAACTCCCCGACACGCAGCTGATCTATCTCGCCGATCGGGAAGCGGACATCTACGAGATCTATGTCGAACGAGACGCACAGACCCCCGCGGCCGAGTGGCTGATTCGCGCCCAGCACGATCGCAAACTCGCCGATGGCCGCACCCTGCGCCAGGCCCTCGATGAGGCCCCCGAGCTCGATCGGATCGAGTTCGACATGCCCAAGAGCGAGCAGCGCAAGGCCCAGCGCATCGCCCAGAGCCTGCGCGCGGCGCGGGTCACGCTCAAAGCGCCATCCCGCACCGGCCACAAACTACCCGATGTCGAAGTGACCGCGTTGTTGGCTCAGGAGTTGGATCCGCCCGCGGGAGCTGAGCCCATCGCGTGGCTGCTATTGACCAGCTTGCCGGTGGACACGCCCGAGCAGGCCGCCGAACTGCTGCAATACTACCTTTGCCGCTGGCAGGTGGAAGTGTATTTCAGAATCCTGAAATCCGGCTGCAAGGTCGAGGAGCTGCAGCTGGAGAAGCTCCAGCGCCTGGAGCCGGCGCTGGCCTTCTACATGATTATCGCCTGGCGGGTGCTGTATCTGACCATGCTGGGACGGCAATGCCCGGAATTGCCGTGTGATGTGGTCTTCGCCGAGGAGGAATGGCAGGCTGTCTACATCGTCGCCAGACGCAAACCGCCGCCTGAACAACCGCCGTCACTCGACCAGATGGTTCGTATGGTGGCCGGCTTCGGAGGATTTCTGAATCGCAAGGGCGATGGTTTCCCAGGACCCCAAACGATCTGGATCGGGCTGCAGCGTGGCCGAGATTTTGTCCTCGCAATCGAAGCTACACGGGCAACTCATGAACCGGGTTGTGGGTAACGATGTGGGCTCAGGTTGACACACAGGGCTACCATGGCTTGGGCGTTCGAAGCCGTACTTCTCACCCAAGGGTAAGACACCAAATGTTCACGGCATAGACGCTGGATTTATAGAACGTAGACCATTTGCAGATGGCGGGCTTCGTGGTCACCTCCCCACTCGCCCCGTCTACCTCACACGTCATATCCAGTTCCTGTTCATCGCACCGCCGTTTTGGACTGGGCTCCCTCCAGACCCCACCTCACAGTGACGCCCTTACCCGTCTCCTAACCTTCGGCTCCGCGAATACCTGGCATCGGGACTTCCGCCCGATCAGTTTCGTGCCATGCCCGGCACACACGCCTAAATCAGCGGCGCCGTTTACAGC
>DATFML010000253.1:0-2936 GCA_035266965.1 Gammaproteobacteria bacterium | reverse complement strand
CTATCTGTACGCCGGCGCTGGTGGTGCTGTTAGGCCTGGTCGCCGGCATTGGCTCGCCCGTCTTCGGCCTTTTGCTGCTGCTGGCCTTTGGGCTGGGACGTGCCGTGCCAATCATCATGGGCGCCGTCGCGGTCGGATGGTTGGAAGGGTTGTCCGGTCTTCAGCGGTATCACCGCGTCTTTTCGACAGCCGGAGGATTGTTGCTGATCCTGTCCGGGCTTTACATGTTGAACGCCTACTATTTTGTGATACCCAGCCTGGCTGGGTAGCCCTCCGCCATCTGCCATCATCGCTTCAGGCCAGCAGCGGCGAGCGGCTGACCCATCGACCTAGGACATCGTCAGAACCGTCGGCCGATACGGACACCGGCGTCGTTGAGCGACTCGTTGTAGCGGCTCAGACCGGCATTGGACGAATGATCGAAGTACAGCGATATGTCTGTGTGCGACGTGAGTTGCAGGCCGGCTTCCAGGGAGGCATGAAACAGTGCGTTGGAGCCGAGGCTCTTGCGATCCGGGTCGGCGCTGTATCGCTTCCCGTTGTTGAGGGCGCCGCCGATACCCAAGTGGAAAAAAATCCGCTTACGACCTAGACCGATAGCATTGAAGGGCGCTGGTATCTGAGTGCTGAGCGCCCACACCTCTTCGACATACAGCTGGCTGGTATCGCCCGCCGTATTGATGTCGACCCCCAGTGCCGGATGCGGCGTCAGCAGGGACCGGAGGGGCATCGACCGGGATCGGGAAGGCGTTACAGGCGATTTGAATACCAACTCCACATTGAGGTCGGGGCCGTGCTCGACGCCGCCGGCAAAATGAACGTCATGCGCCAGCACACCAACGTGGATCTCGTCCACCCAGCTCCGTGGTTGCGCAGCCGGCACGGCGCTGGCGTGCAGGAGCAGCACACTGCAACAGAGCGCGAGTCGCGATTTCATCAAGGGCATGCTTTTTCCGAGTGGTGCCGTTTCCTTGCAGCTTTCGCTTTCGGTAAACACCGCCCATGCCTGATCGTGTTCGGCGACACGGGCTACCCGCCCGCTACATAAATCGCGTGTCTTAAGACGCTTCCACCGGCAAGCCGGCGATGTGCCATTCGGGATACCCGTCTTTCAGGCGCCGTGCGCGGATGCCGCGTTCCCGTAGCCGGGCGACGGCATCGTAGGAAAGCACGCAGTAGGGGCCCCGGCAGTACGCGACGACCTCCTGGGCAGGATCAATTTCCCGCAGCCGCGCCTCCAGTTCGTCGAGCGGAATATTGATCGCCCCTGGCAGATGACCGGCGGCGAACTCCTCCGGCGGGCGGACATCGAGCACCGTCACCTCCCCGCCCCGTACCCGGGCCAGCAAGTCATCGGCCTGCACCGGCTCCAGCTCGTCCTTGGTATCCAGGTAGGTACGGACCAAGTGGGAGACGTCGGCCAAATGGCGCTCGGCGACCGCCCGCAGACGGTCGAGCAACAACACGACATCGTCACCGGACACCCGGTAATAGACCCGCTGACCTTCCTTTCGCGCCACCACGAGCCCGGCCTGCCGCAGCTGCTGCAAATGCTGGGAGGTGTTCGCGATGCTCTGACCCGCCACCTGGGCGAGGGCCTCCACGCTGCGTTCGCCCTGGGCCAGATATTCAATAAATTCCAGCCGTTGTGGGCTGCTCATGGCCTTGCCGATGCGCGCGAACTGCGCGAACAGCTCATGCTTTATGTTGACGCTTGACACAGGAAAAACTCCGACTATATAGTGTTCAATAGATCGGTTGATTAATCGTTTAATGCATCCATTATAGGCACAATAATCCAGCCCGCAACCACGAGGCCCTCGTATGGAACTCACCGCCTTCATCCAAGTCCATGCGATCCCGATTCGCCTCGGCGCCTTCTTCGGGATTTTTGCCGCCATGGCCCTGTGGGAAGTGGCGGCGCCACGGCGACGCCTCACCCAAGCCAAGTGGAAGCGCTGGACGAACAACATGGGCCTGGTGTTCTTCAACAGTTTCGTGCTTCGGCTGCTGTTTCCCGCCGCGGCCGTGGGCGTGGCCGCCTTCGCCGCCGCGCAGGGTTGGGGCCTGTTCAACTATTTCCAGGTACCGATGTGGACCGCGTTAATCGCCTCGGTCGTGCTCCTCGACTTCTTCATCTGGCTGCAACATGTCATGGTCCATGCGATCCCGGTGCTGTGGCGCCTGCACCGCGTCCATCACGCCGACCTGGACATCGACGTCACCACCGGTGCCCGCTTCCACACCCTGGAAATCGTCCTTTCCATGGGCATCAAGTTCGCGGTGATCGTCCTGCTGGGCCCGCCGGTCGCGGCAGTGGTGATCTTCGAGGTGCTGCTCAACGCCACCTCCATGTTCAACCACAGCAACGTGCGAATCCCGGAGAAGCTGGACCGGGTGCTGCGCTGGGTGGTGGTGACGCCGGACATGCACCGGGTGCACCACTCCGTGGAGGAAGACGAGACCAACAGCAATTTCGGCTTCAACCTGCCCTGGTGGGACCGGCTGTTCGGCACCTACCGCGCCCAGCCCCGCGCCGGTCATGAGGCCATGACCATCGGTATCCACACCTTCCGCTCCGCCAAGTGGTGCTCCTGGCTGACGGGCATCCTGGCGATGCCTTTCGTTGGGCGTATCACCGACTACGCAATCAACGGACGGCGCTGGGAGAAGGCCGAATGAATGCCAAGATCCTGCGCCTGGCGGTGTTCGCCGGCCTTCTCGCGGCGGTGGCATTGGCCGTGATCTACCGCGACCGCTTCGACGCCCAGGCACTGACCGCCTGGATCCATCATGCGGGGGCGCTGGCGCCGCTGCTGTTCATGGGGGTCTATGCGATCGCCACGGTCCTGTTCCTGCCCGGCTCGGTGATCACCCTGGCCGGCGGCGCCCTGTTCGGGCCGGTGTTGGGGACCTTGTATAACCTCACCGGGGCG
>DATFML010000252.1:0-9039 GCA_035266965.1 Gammaproteobacteria bacterium | reverse complement strand
ATCCACCGCCATCAGTTGACGTAGGGTGCAATAACCGAAGGGCATTGCACCGTTCCACCGCGTCATTGGTGCAATACGCTGTGCTTATTGCACCCTACGTCGCTTAACCCAGTCGAATCTGCGGCACCCTCCGATCCCTCGTTCGCTGCCGCCGCACACGACTTTCATTTTTCCGTGGCGCTTTTCTCATTGATGTTCTATCCGCCGCCATCAGATCCATTTCTTGAGCCGGAACAGCACCAGCAGACCCACCGCACCACAGCCCATTCCCAGCAGCGTGAAGTAGTAGCCCAGGTGGGCGTGCAGTTGGGGCATGTACTCGAAGTTCATACCGAAGATGCCGGTGATGAATGACAGGGGCAGAAAGATGGCCGACAGCACAGTCAGCACCCGCATGATTTCGTTGGTGCGGTGGGACACCGCCGAGAAATGCAGTTGCACCAAGGACTCGGCCTCGCCCTGCTGGATGCGCGCGAAACGGGTTACACGCCGGATGTGCTCGAGCAGATCGTTGTAGCGCACCATCAGTGGCTCGTCGATGTCCAGCCGGGTGCTGTCGCGCCACGCCAGCACTGCATCCTCCTGGCCTTCGGACAGCAGCTCCAGGGTGCGCAGCTGGCGACGGTGGCCCAGCAGGGCGAGCCAATCGTCGAACGGGTTGTGGGGATCCAGCAGGGCCGCGCTCCAGGCTTCCATTTCGTCCGTGAGCGGCTCGCGCATGGCCAGGAACCGGTCCACCATGGCGTTGAGGATGACCTGCATCAGGTCGGCGGGACGCTGCGGGATGCGGGTGGTGTTGTCCAGCAGCCGCTGTTGCACCGTGGACATGGAGCGGCTGTTGGGAGCCCGCACCGTCACCAGCATACGGTCCAGCAGAAAGAACGCGGTGGGACGGGTGGCGAACTGGCCCTCTTCGGTTTCCGGCGCCAGGCTGCGGAAGATCAGTTCGTCGTATTCGGCCGTGCCGTCATAGAAGGACGGATGGGTCGCGTTGAGGCTGTCGAGGATGTGGCGTTCATGGATCCTTGTCCCGGTCAACGCCGTCACCGTTTCATGCCAGTCCGGATCCTCGTCCCGGATGAAATCCAGCCACAGAAAGCCCGACTCGGGCAGCGCGTCGGCCCGCTCGATCCGACGCGGTGGAGTGTCTCTTGTGATTTCGAAGATATGCATGGTGCATCGCGTTTCTTGGTAAGAGGAAAAGCGCCACGGAAGACACGGAAAGCACGGACGAGTCTGTTCGGTGCAATGCGCTGCGCTTATTGCACCCTACGTGGCTCGATCTGTCGCGTCCATGGGCCCCGTTGGTTTGATAGCACTCTATCGGCTTTTCTGTGAAAAGGCCAAAGGCGGGAGCCATGGAATCCACGGAAGGGAAAAAGCGAAGGCGCCACGGAAGACACGGAAAGCACGGAAGTATTGAAGTGATGGACGTACCGTAGACGGGGGCGTTGGGTGGGACTTTCGACCTACCCGCTTCCGCTTCAATCGTTCGCACCTTGGATGTATACCGCCCGTTAGTGTGTTCGATCTGATGTACAAGGGTGCAATAGCCGAAGGGCATTGCACCAGCCAGCAGCGGGATCCATGAGCCATGGGATCCACGGAACCCACGGAACATTACGGACAAAGGTGCCACGGGACACACGAAAAGCATGGCGGGGTTTTCACGGTGCAATGCGCTGCGCTTATTGCACCCTTGTCGACCACATCGACTGAGTCCGCCCGCGCCGGGCGCAATGCATTCCGCCGTTCGTGCCCTTGCCTGTCGCGGACATTCCCTTGTCCGTGTCTTCCGTAATGTTTTCCGTGGCGCATTTCTCTTTTGTGCTAAGCCGCCCCACCCGCGTTCACCGCCTCGCCGTCGCCTTCGGCTTCATCGCCTACCAGAGACAGGCTGAAGCCTTCGTCCTCTTCTTCGGCTACGGTTGCCGCGTTCTCGCCCAGGTTGATCTTCAGGCGCAGGTTGTTGGGCGAGTCGGCGTTGCGCAGCGCCTCTTCCATGTCGATGCGGCCGGCGCGGTAGAGCTGCAGCAGGGCGCTGTCGAAGGTGCGCATGCCGAGATTCTCGGATTTCTCCATCACCTCCTTGATGCTGTGCACGTCGCCGCGGCGGATCATGTCCTGCACCAACGGCGTGCCGAGCAGCACTTCCACCGCCGCGGCGCGCTTGCCGTCCACGGTCCGCACCAGGCGCTGGCTGACGAAGGCGCGCAGGTTGAGAGAGAGATCGAGCAGCAGTTGGTCGCGCCGGTCCTCCGGGAAAAAGTTGATGATGCGGTCCAGGGCCTGGTTGGCGCTGTTGGCGTGCAGGGTGGAGATCGCCAGGTGGCCGGTCTCGGCAAACGCGATGGCGTGCTCCATGGTGTTCCGGTCGCGGATCTCGCCGATCAGGATCACGTCCGGCGCCTGGCGCAGAGTGTTCTTCAACGCGTCTTCATAGGTGTCGGTGTCCAGCCCCACCTCGCGCTGGTTGACGATGGACTTCTTGTGGCGGTGGACGAACTCGACCGGATCCTCGATGGTGATGATGTGACCGGCGGCGTTGGTGTTGCGGTAGTCGATCAGCGAAGCCAGGGAGGTGGACTTGCCCGAACCGGTGGCCCCTACGAACAGCACCAGGCCGCGTTTGGCCATGATCACCTCGGTCAGTACCGGCGGCAGCCCCAGGTTCTCCCAGGCGGGGATTTCGGTCTTGATGTTGCGTACCACCATGGACACGGTGTTGCGCTGGCGGAAGATGTTCACCCGGAAGCGGCCCACCCCGGGCTCGGAGATGGCCAGGTTCATCTCGGGTTTGTTCTCGAACTGCGCGGTCTGCTCCTCGTCCATGACCTGGTAGGCGATGTCGCGGACCTGCCCGGCGCTCAATGTCGCCTTCTCCAGCGGTTTGAGCACGCCCTGGAACTTGGCGCAGGGCGGCGCCCCGGTGCTCAGATACAGGTCCGAGGCGTCCTTCATCACCATGATCTTGAGGTAGTCTTTGAATTCCATCGAGCCCCCCTTAGAGCGTGCGGATGGTACGGCCGAGTGACAGGTTAACCGTGGGGGGCAGCGGCCTGCCTTGGCCGGGTCTTTAGGAGCTGTGACCCGGTCGATGCTCAAACCGTGAACGGGTTCACATTTACCGGGCTCGATCACCGACCGCCCTGGACTGCAGCGGGTCCACGACCCTTGGTGCGGTGTGAGTTCAGCGGGCGAAGCAGGTAAGCTTTCCCCATGCCACGCAACGATCGCGCAACCGACCCCGATGACGCCCTGGCCGAGGCGCTGGCGCGCCTGCCGGAGCCGCTGCGCGCCGGCGTGCAGCGCCACTGGGAGGCCTTCCGCCGGGCGGCGGGCGAAGCCGATGTGCGGATTCCGGCCCATCCCGATTTTCTGACCGCCCTGTGCCGGGTGTGGGCGACCAGCGACTTCGTGGCGCGCGCCTGCGTGCGCACTCCGGAACTCTTGGCCGATCTGCTCGCCAGCGGCGACCTGCTGGCCGACTATGCCTCGGGCGAATTGCCTGCCAAAGTCGGGTCCGCCATTGCCGATGCGGAGGACGAGGACGCCCTGGCCCGGGTGCTGCGCCGGGTGCGCAACCGGGAGATGGTGCGCATCGCCTGGCGGGATCTGGCGGGCTGGGCGTCCCTCGACGAGGTGCTGGAGGATCTCACCGCCCTGGCCGACGGCTGCATTGGGGCGGGCCTGGAACGCATCGAGCAGTGGCAGCGTGCCGAGTTCGGCACCCCCCGGACGGCGGACGGCAAGCCCCAGTCCCTGGTGGTCCTGGCCATGGGCAAGCTGGGGGCGCGGGAGCTCAACTTCTCGTCGGACATCGACCTCATCTTCGCCTACCCCGAGGCCGGGCAGCTTAAGGGCGGCGTGAGCCACGAAGAGTTTTTCACCCGGGTGGGGCGCAGCCTGATCCAGGTGCTGGGCAGTGCCACCGCCGAGGGGATGGTGTACCGGGTCGACATGCGCCTGCGGCCCTATGGCGAAAGCGGTCCGCTGGCCATGAGCTTCGATGCCGTGGAGGAGTATTACCAGGCCCAGGGCCGGGAGTGGGAGCGCTACGCCATGATCAAGGCGCGGCCGGCGGCGGGCGATCCCCTGGCGGCCGCCGGTCTGATGGAGATGCTGCGCCCGTTCGTGTACCGGCGCTACCTGGACTACGGCGCCTTCGAGTCCCTGCGGGACATGAAGGCCCTGATCGCCGCCCAGGTGCGCCGCAAGGGCAGCGAGGACAACATCAAGCTGGGCCTGGGCGGCATTCGCGAGGTGGAGTTCATCGCCCAGGCGTTTCAATTGATCCGCGGCGGCCGCGATGCCGGGCTGCGGGTGCGCAGCCTGCTGGCGGTGCTGGCACGGCTCGCGGAGCTCGATTCCCTGCCCGCCTACGTGACCGGGCGCCTGGCGGCGGCCTACCGTTTCCTGCGCCGGCTGGAGAACCGGCTGCAGGCGTTCGACGACCAGCAGGAACACCGGCTGCCGGGCGGTGAGATCGATCGCCTGCGCCTGGCTTTCGCCATGGGCTATGAGGACTGGGACGCCTGCAGGCGGGACCTGGATCGCCATCGACAACTGGTCCACGAGCACTTCGAGCAGGTGTTCGCGGCGCCCCAGGCCGAGGACAACGGCGGCGCCTCGCCCACCCAGGCGGCCCTCGATGCCGTGTGGGCCGGCGACATGGATGGGCCCACGGCCCGGGGGGCGTTGGAGGAGGCCGGCTACGGTGACCCGGCGGAGGCTCTGCGCATCCTCGGCGGTTTCCGGGAGGGGCCGGCGTCGCGCTTTCTGGGCGAGCAGGGGCGGGCGCGCCTGGATCGGCTGATGCCCATGCTGCTGGGGGCGGCCGCCGCGGTACCCGCGCCGGAACGGACCCTGGGCCGGGTGCTGCACCTGGTGGAGGTCATCGCGGGGCGCACCGCCTACCTGTCCCTGCTGGTGGAAAACCCCATGGCCCTGTCCCAGCTGGTGCGCCTGTGTGCCGCCAGCGCCTGGATCGCGGCGTTCCTGGCCAACCATCCCCTGTTGCTGGACGAGCTGCTGGATCCGCGCAGTCTCTACGAGCCCCTGCAGCGGGCGGACCTGGAGCGCGAGCTCGAGCGTCGCATGGCCGGGGTCGACCCCGACGATCTCGAGCAGCAGATGGAAATGCTGCGCCATTTCCGCCAGTCCGCCGCGCTGCGGGTGGCCGCGGCCGATGTGGCCGGCGCCGCCCCCCTGATGGTGGTCAGCGACTACCTGACCTGGATCGCCGAAGTGGTGCTGGTCAAGGTGCTGGATCTGGCCTGGAGCCACATGAGCGCCCGCCACGGGCGACCCGGCTGCCCCCACGGCACGCCGCCCGGGGAAGGGGGATTCGTCATCGTCGCCTACGGCAAGCTGGGCGGCATCGAGCTGGGCTACGGATCGGATCTCGACCTGGTGTTTCTCCATGACGATGCCTTCCAGAACGGTCAGAGCGCCGGTCCCAGGGTGATCGACAACAGCGTGTTCTTCGCCCGCCTGGGCCAGCGCATCATTCACATGCTCAACACCCTCACGCCCTCGGGCGTGCTCTACGAAGTGGACATGCGGCTGCGGCCCAGCGGCGCCTCCGGCCTGCTGGTGAGCAGCCTGGAGGCCTTCGCCGGCTACCAGCGCGAGGATGCCTGGACCTGGGAGCACCAGGCCCTGGTGCGGGCCCGGGTGGTGGCCGGCGACGGCGACCTGGCCGCGCGCTTCGACGCGGTGCGCCGGGAGGTGCTGTCCCGGCGCCGCGACCGGCAAGCGCTGCGCCGGGAGGTGCGGGAGATGCGCGAGCGCATGCGCCGGGCCCTGGGGCGCAAGAGCCGCGGCTTCGACCTCAAGCAGGACCCGGGAGGTATCGCGGACATTGAATTTATGGTGCAATATGGCGTCTTGTCGGGGGCTTGTGACCACCCCGCGCTGCTCGAGTACACCGACAACATACGCCTGCTGGAAGGACTGGCCCGAGCGGGCCTCGCCTCCGAATCGGATGTCCGGTTGCTGAGTGATGCCTACCGGGCTTATCGCGCCAGAGTGCACCAGCTCACGCTGCAGGAAGAGCCGGCCGTCGTCGCTGCCGAAGAGCTGCGCGAGTATCGCGAGCGGGTGGAGCGGCTCTGGCAGGCGTGGATGGAATCGGAGCGATGACGCAGCCGGCGACCACCGTTCGTGCCGGTCTTGCGCCGCCCGCTTCCTGGCCTATTGATCCTTTTGATCCTGGGGAGATGACCGCATGACGATGGATGACCGCGACGGCGTCATCTGGTTGGATGGCGAGATGGTCCCGTGGCGCGAGGCACGCACTCATGTGCTGACCCACACGCTGCATTACGGCATGGGCGTGTTCGAAGGCGTACGGGCCTACAAGGCCACTCAAGGCACCGCCATTTTCCGCCTGCAGGACCACACCGCGCGTCTGTTCCGCTCGGCGCATATCCTGCGCATGAACATGCCCTTCGACCGCGACACCGTCGACCAGGCCCAGTTGGACGTGGTGCGCGAGAACGGCCTGCAGAGCGCCTACCTGCGACCCATGTGCTTCTACGGCTCGGAGGGTATGGGCCTGCGCGCCGACAACCTGAAGGTCCATGTCATGGTGGCCGCCTGGGAGTGGGGTTCGTACCTGGGGGCGGAGAACATGGAGCGCGGCCTGCGGGTGAAGACCTCCTCGTTCAGCCGCCACCACGTGAACGTGTCCATGTGCCGGGCCAAGGCCAACGGCAACTACATGAACTCCATGCTGGCCCTGCAGGATGCCACCTCCTGCGGCTACGACGAGGCCATGCTGCTGGACACCGAGGGCTTCGTGGCCGAAGGCAGCGGCGAGAACATCTTCATCGTTCGCGACGGCGTGCTGTACACCCCCGACCTGACGTCCGCCCTGGAAGGCATCACCCGGGACACCATCATCCGGCTGGCCGGCGAGCTGGGCATCACCGTGCGGGAAAAGCGCATCACCCGCGACGAGGTGTACGTGGCCGACGAAGCCTTCTTCACCGGCACCGCCGCCGAGGTCACTCCCATCCGGGAGGTGGACGACCGGGCCATCGGCAGCGGCGGGCGCGGACCCGTCACCGAGCGGCTGCAGTCCCTGTATTTCGACCAGGTGCACGGGCGCCGCGACAGTCACCCGCAGTGGCTGGCCCTGGTATAATGCGGCCCGCGTTCTCTGGGGAGGAAGGCGCCATGACCAATCCGAACACGGCCGCCCATGTGGGCGACAGCAAATACATCGAGCCCAATGCCGAGAACCGCTACGAGGTCACCCGGGCGGATCTGCCCCTGCATTGCCCCATGGACAGCATGAGCCTGTGGAACTCCCATCCCCGCGTCTACCTGCCCATCGAAAAGACCGGACACGCCAAGTGCCCCTACTGCGGGGCCGACTACTACCTGAAGGACGACTGAGGGTTTTCGTGCCGGCAGCCGGGGCCCATCTCCGCCGTCGTGCCGTGGCGCCGGGTGCCGTTGGCGGGGACCGGCGGTGACCACCTGCTGGCTGCTGTGCGAGGACAAGGCGGGCATGATCAATCAGGCCCGCGGGCTTGCCGAAGCGGCCGGCCTCGAGCCGGTGCTGAAACGGGTCACGCGCCGCGCACCCTGGAAGTACCTCCCCCCCAGCCTCTGGCTCGCACCCCTGAAAGCCGCCGGTCCGGGCAGCGATGCCCTGACGCCGCCCTGGCCGGACGTGCTGATCGCCTCGGGCCGCTATACGGTGGCACTGACCCTGGCGATCCGCCGCTACAGCGGCGGGCGCACCTTCTGCGTCTACATCCAGGATCCGAAGGTGAACCCGCGTCGCTTCGACATGGTGGTGGTGCCCGAGCACGACCCCTGCCGGGGCGCCAACGTGCTCACCACCCGCGGCGCCCTGCACCGGGTCACCCCCGAGCGGCTGGCTGCGGCGGCCGAGGGCTTCCGCCCGTCCCTGGCCGAGCTGCCCCACCCGCGGGTGGCGGTGCTGCTGGGGGGCAACAATCGCTACTATCGCCTGACGCCCGAGCTGGCGACGGAGCTGGCCCGTCAGCTCGCCGATCTGGCCCACACCCGGGGCGCGGGTTTCGCCATCACCCCGTCGCGACGCACCGATCCCCAGGTGGTGGCGGCCCTGCGCACCGGGCTGGCCGGCCTGCCGGCCACCGTCTGGGACGGCCAGGGCGACAATCCCTACTTCGGCTATCTGGCCCTGGCCGACGTGATCCTGGTCACCGCCGATTCGGTTTCCATGGTTTCGGAAGCCTGTTCCACGGGCAAGCCGGTGTACGTCATCGAGCTGGCCGGTGGCGGCGCCAAGTTCCGTGCCTTCCACGCCGGCCTGCAGGCCGCCGGCTGCACACGACCGTTCACCGGCGCTCTGGACAGCTGGGAGTACCCGCCCCTGGACGACACCGCGCGGGTGGCGGCGGAACTGCGTCGGCGTCTGGCGGTCCACCGCCAGGCGCTGGGGGTGGGGGAATGAAGAATCCTTTATACTGTGGGGCGATGCGCCGGTAATACGCGATCGTCCCCCGGAAGGAACGCCCAATGAGCATGCTGGATCTGCAGACCCTGAAGGACACGCCGCTGACCCGCGAGCCCTTCGAGTTCGTCATCGTGAAGAACTTCATCCGTGAGCAGGCCCTGGCGGACCTGATGGCCGACTTCCCGGATCCGGGCAAGCCGGGCAGCGTGCCGCTGCTCCAGGTGCACGGCGGGGCCGCGTTCCGCCAGTTCGTCCAGGACCTGGAAGGGCCGGATTTCCGCGCCGCCGTGGAGAAGAAGTTCGGCATCGACCTCTCCGGCCGGCCCACCATGATGACGGTGCGCGGCCAGTGCCGGGAGACCGACGGCAAGATCCACACCGATTCGAAGACCAAGCTGGTTACCGTGCTGATCTACATGAACCCGCCGTGGGATTCCGAGGGCGGGCGCCTGCGCCTGCTGGGCAGCCCCCACCTGGAAGACGCCGTCGCCGAGGTGCCCCCGGAAGCGGGTACCATGCTCATCTTCCGGCGCGCGGACAATTCCTGGCACGGTCACTATCCGTTCCAGGGCCGGCGCCGC
>DATFML010000251.1:0-22074 GCA_035266965.1 Gammaproteobacteria bacterium | reverse complement strand
CCTGACCGCTGGCGTGTCCGAGGTTTCCATCCGCTTTCGCGACGTGCCCCACTGCGCGTTCCCGGACTCTTCCGGCATCAACACCCATCCGGCGCGGCTGGTGATCCTGATACAGCCGGATGAAGGCATCGTGCTCAAGTTCATGGCCAAGGAGCCCGGCACGCAGATGCGGCTGCGGCCGGTGGACATGCGCTTCACTTACCAGGAAACCTTCAACCGCACCACGCCGGCTGCCTACGAGACGCTGTTGCGCGAGGTGCTGGCAGGCGATGCCACCCTGTTCATGCGTTCCGACCAGGTGGAGGCGGCCTGGCGCCTGCTCATGCCCACTCTCGACGTCTGGGACAACACCCTGGCTCCCGACTTCCCCAACTATCCGGCCGGCAGCTGGGGGCCCGAAGACAGCGAGGTGATCGTCGCCCGTGACGGCAACATCTGGCTCACGCCCACCATCCTCAACCACGGAAACGGCGGCTGAGCCGCCGGTTGCCCCACCCCACAGGGTTCCCCCGCATGGTGGCGCACTATCTGCAGATCGCCGAACCTTATATTCGCGAGTACGGCTATGCGGCGGTGTTCGGACTGATTTTCGTGGAAGGCTTCGGTATTCCGGCACCGGGCGAAACCATGCTGGTGAGTGCGGCGCTGCTCGCCTCTCAAGGAGAGATGAACATCGCCGCGGTGTTGGGTTCGGCCTGGGCTGCCGCGGTGGGCGGCGACAATGTCGGTTACGCCATCGGCCACTTCGGGGGTCGACGGTTGATCGTGCGCTTCGGCACGCGCATCGGCATCAACCTCTCGCATCTGCACCGGGTGGAGCGTTTCTTTTCACGCTACGGCGGCGGCGTGGTGGTGGTGGCGCGCTTTTTCGAGGGGCTGCGCCAGCTCAACGGGGTGGTCGCCGGTACGGCGGGTATGCCCTGGTGGCGCTTTCTCGCGTACAACGCCATCGGCGGATTGCTCTGGGTGGTGCTGTGGGGCTATGGAAGCTACCGGCTCGGGGCCCACATGGACGAATTGGTGGCGCTCAGCCAGCGCCTGGAACCGTACCTGATCGGTCTGGCCGTGGGTCTGGTGGTGGCGGGAGCGGCCTATCTGATCTACCGCGGCAAACAAAGCGGCCCGGATTCCTGAGGGGCTGTCAGCCGACATATCGGGTTCGCCGCTGCCGGTCGGGTATGATGACAAGGCGATCAGGAACCGGAAACCGCTGAAGCGCGCTCCAACGAAGAGACTGACCGCGATGTTCACGGATCGGCTTTACGCTGCACCGGTGTGGCTCCAGGCTCTGAGCTGGATATCGGCCGGCAGCGGGCCCCGGCCAAACCCTGCCGGCTCCGGGGCGCGGGGCTGCGACCTGCCAGAGCGGAATCCGCTACCGACCCGGCTTGCTGAAAGAGGACCCCGCCTATGACCGTCCCGCTGCCGTCGCTGGACAAGAAGACCTACAAAGAGACCCTCTACGCCCTGCAGGTGGAACTGGTCAAGCTACAGAACCGCGTCGTCCAGCACGGGGATCGCATCCTGGTGTTGTTCGAGGGCCGCGACGCCGCCGGCAAAGACGGTACCATCAAACGCATCACCCAGCACATGCGCCCGCGGGAGACCCGTGTGGTCGCCCTGGGCACCCCGACGGAACGTGACCGGTCCTCGTGGTATTTCCAACGCTATGCGTCCCATCTGCCAGCCGGGCGCGAGCTGGTCCTGTTCAATCGCAGTTGGTACAACCGGGCCGGCGTGGAAAGGGTGATGGGCTTTTGCACCGACGAGGAGTACGAGGCATTCATGCAGACCGCGCCCCAGTTCGAGCATATGCTCGTGCGCTCCGGCATCCAGCTGTTCAAGTATTACCTCGACATCAGCAAGGACGAACAGAAGAAGCGTCTCAAGGCGCGGCGCAACAGTCCGCTCAAGGCCTGGAAAGTCAGCTCCGTCGACGACGTGGCGATCAAACACTGGGACGACTACAGTCTGGCCCGCAACGAGATGTTCGCGCGCACCCACAGCCCGGTCGCTCCCTGGACCGTGGTGCGCGCCGACGACAAGCGAGTCGCCCGCATTCAGGTGATACGGGATCTGCTGACCCGGTTGGACTATAAGGGCAAGGACGAGGCGCTGGTGCTGCCGGATCCCGATGTGGTGTTCAACTTCCAGGAAGCATACCTGACGAACGGAATGATCGCGCCCTGATCGTATCCCGACGGGCAGCCTGCCAACGTCCCTGACGACCGGGTTGCAGCGCCGGTCACCGGTCGACGGACCGGCGCCCGGTGCACCACCGCGACCGCAGGGACGAACGCCAGGCAGGGACCGCGCCGCCGGCATGGCGGTCACACCCGACACGCGAAGGAGGAAGGAACCGATGCACCCGAGCCGCTATCTGCCACGGGCTTTGCCGGGCAAGCTGCAAGGTCTGGCCGAACTGGCCGTGGACTTACGCTGGGACTGGAACCACAGCGCGGACCAACTTTGGAAGTCGGTGGACGAAGAACTGTGGGCGGCAACCGGCAATCCCTGGTTGATACTGGAAAGCGTATCGAGCCGACGGCTCGAGGAACTGGCTCGCGACAGCGACTTTCGGACGGAGCTGGACCGGCAGGTCAAAAAGCGGCGGGAGCACCTTTCCCAGTCCACCTGGTGCGCAGAGGTCTGCAAACCGTCCGAGCTGGGCACAGTGGCGTACTTCAGCATGGAATTCGGCCTCAGCGAATCCCTGCCCATCTACTCCGGCGGTCTGGGCGTGCTGGCGGGTGATCTGCTCAAGACCGCCAGCGACCTGGGCGTGCCGATCGCCGGGGTGGGCCTGCTTTATCAGCAGGGCTATTTTCGTCAGGCCCTGGACGCCAACGGGGATCAACTGGCCTTCAACCCCTACAACAATCCCACCATGCTGCCGGTCATGCCCCTGCGCGACGCCGACGGCGAGTGGTTGCGGGTCGCTGTCGAGCTGCCCGGACGCACGCTGCACCTGCGCGCCTGGCAGGTCCATGTGGGACGCGCCAACCTCTACCTGCTGGACAGCAACGATCTGCTCAACAGCCCCGGCGACCGCAGCATCACCAGCGAGCTCTACGGCGGCGGTCGGGAGATGCGTCTGCAGCAGGAAATGGTGCTGGGAATCGGCGGCTGGCGGCTGCTGCAGGCGCTGGACCTGTCCTGCCCTATCTGCCATCTCAATGAAGGGCACGCCGCCTTTGCCGTGCTCGAACGGGCTCGCCACTTCGCGCAACACACCGGCCAGCCGTTTTCCGTCGCCCTGCGTTGCACCCGCGCGGGAAACCTGTTCACCACCCACACGCCCGTGGCGGCCGGCTTCGACCGGTTCGATCCCTCACTCATGACCCAATACCTCGGCGAGTATGCCAAAGGCCTGGGCGTTCCCCTACACGAGTTGCTCGCCCTGGGGCGGGCGGATCCCGAGCGTACCGACGAGCCGTTCAACATGGCGTATCTGGCGGTGCGGGGCAGCGCCGCCGTCAATGGCGTCAGCAGACTGCACGGCGAGATAAGCCGTGAGCTGTTTCAGCCGCTGTTTCCCCACTGGCCCCGGTCGGAGGTCCCCATCGGCCATGTCACCAACGGCGTGCACATGCCTTCCTGGGATTCCGCCGCCGCCGATGCCATATGGACCGATGCAGCGGGCAAGGAGCGCTGGCTGGGCACCATGGAAACCCTGGAGGACGACCTGCGCACGGTAGCCGACAGGGAACTCTGGGAACTGCGCGCCAAGGGTCGCCAGGCGCTGATCGACGCGGTACGCGTGCGCCTGGTCCGCCAGGCGGCGGCCCGCGGCGAACACCCGGTCGACGTGGATGCCTGCGCGCACATGCTGGACCCCAATACGCTGGTGCTCGGCTTTGCCCGTCGGTTTGCCACCTATAAACGGCCCAACCTGCTGCTGCACGATCGCCAGCGGCTGGTGAGTCTGCTGACCGATCCGGAACGCCCCGCCCAGTTGATCGTCGCCGGCAAGGCCCACCCCCAGGACGAAGCGGGTAAGGAAATGGTCCGGGCCTGGGCCGAGTTCAGTCGCGACCCGGCGGTGCGCGGGCGGGTGGTGTTCGTTGAGGATTACGACATGGCGCTGGCCTCCGAACTGGTGCAGGGCGTCGACCTGTGGATCAACACGCCCCGGCGTCCCTGGGAAGCGAGCGGCACCAGCGGCATGAAGGTGCTGGTCAACGGCGGCATCAATCTCTCCGAGCTGGACGGCTGGTGGGCAGAAGCCTATGCACCCGAGCTCGGCTGGGCCCTGGGGGACCGCCAGCGCCACGGGGACGATCCGGGCTGGGACGCCGAGGAAGCAGGCGCCCTGTACGACCTGCTCGAACGCGAGGTCGTCCCCGCCTTCTACGAACGGGACGAGCACGGCATTCCCACCCGTTGGGTGGCCCGCATGCGCGAAAGCATGGCCAGGCTGACGCCACTGTTCTCCAGCAACCGGATGGTGCGCGAATACACCGAACGCTACTACCTGCCGGGCGCCGACGCCTACCGGTCGCGGGCGAAGGCGGACGGCAAGACCGCCGCCGAGTTGGAGGCATGGATCGGTGAGCTGCGCAGGCACTGGTCGGCACTGCATTTCGGCGATCTCGGCGTGGATACGGCCGACGGCCGGCATCACTTCCGCATTCCCGTCTATTTTTCCGATCTGGATCCCGACACGGTGCAGGTGGAACTGTACGCCGATCGGGCCGGAGAGGACCAACAGAACGAGCGTATCGCCATGCGCCGCGGCGAAGCTCTTGCGGGCGCGGTGAACGGCTATCTGTTCGAGGCCTCGGTTTCCACAGAGCGTCCGGCCGACGACTACACGCCACGGATCATCCCCGACCGCCCCGACGTGCACGTCCCGCTGGAGGCGCCCCTGATTCTATGGCAGCGCTGAGACTGCAACGCCCCGGTGTCACACCCGCCGGCGAACTCTGACGGATCAGAACCATGACCGAGCTACCCGCATCCCCCTACCCCGCAGCGGCACCCGGAGCCCCCGGCACCGCGCCCACCTGGTGCAGCAGTGCGAAACAGATGGTGGGCTGTGCCCTCGGCCCATCCCGCCTGTGGTTCACCATCGGCAGCGGCATCGTCAACGAAGTCTACTACCCACGCATCGACATTCCCCAGATCCGCGACCTGGGTTTCATCGTGGCCGACGACAAAGGCTTCTGGGTGGAAGTGAAGCGTCTCGATCGCCATGAGCTGAAAACGCCCGGCGCAGGCATACCCGCCGTGCAGGTGGTACACCGCCACGAGCGTTTCACCCTGACGCTGCGCGTGGTACCCGACGCCCGGCGCGATGTGCTGCTGGTGCAGCTGCAACTGGAAGGGGATCCGGAGCTGCGCCCCTATGCGCTGCTCGCTCCCCACCTCGGCGGGACCGGACACGACAACCACGCCGCGGTCGCGCAGTACCGCGGCCGCCGGGTATTGTGGGCCGAGCAGGGGCCGTTCGGCCTGGCCCTGGCCGCCATCGATCGAGACCAGGAGGACTGCTGGGGCCCCTGCAGCGCCGGCTATGCGGGCGTCAGCGACGGCTGGCAGGATTTCTCCCGCAACGGAGCGCTGCGCTGGCGCTACGCCGAGGCCGGCCCGGGCAACGTGGCCCTGACCGGCGCCCTGCCCCGGCACGCGACCCTCGCCCTGGGTCTCGGCAGCAGCAAGGAGTCGGCGGCAACCCTTGCGGTGGCGGCGCTGCTGCAACCCTTCGACGGCCTGTGGGAACGCCAACGCCTGGACTGGTCCCGCTGGCATGCATTGAATGAGCAGCGCTGTGTGCTCCCGCCGGATCTGCCCAAAGAGGTGCACGACCTGTTTCTGACTTCTGCCATGGTGCTGCGCACTCACCAGGACAAGATCTACCCGGGCGCCATGGTGGCCAGCCTGAGCGTGCCGTGGGGCAACACCCGCGACGAACGCGGCGGCTACCATCTGGTGTGGCCCAGGGACCTGGTGGAATGCGCCGGCGCCCTGCTGGCGCTCGGTGCGGTGGACGATGCCCGCAACGTGCTGCGCTATCTGATGGCCACCCAGAAATCGGACGGTCACTGGTATCAGAATCAGTGGCTGGGGGGAAAGCCGTTCTGGCACGGCATCCAACTGGATGAAGCCGCCTTCCCGGTGCTGCTGGCCGCCACTCTCGCCGACGAGGACGCCCTCGACGGCATCGAAGTCCGGTCCATGGCCACACGGGCCCTGGCATTCATCGTGCGCAACGGCCCCGCCAGTGATCAGGACCGCTGGGAAGAGGACACCGGCGTCAACGCGTTCACCCTGGCGGTATGCATCGCCGCCCTGGTGGCCGGCGCCCCCTTTCTGCCGTCGGAGGCGCGCGATTTCGCACTGGCAGTGGCCGACTACTGGAACGCCCGCATTGAGGACTGGACCACGGTGTCGGACACGCCCCTGGCCCGGCGGGCCGGGGTCACCCGCTACTACGTGCGCGAAGGTTTCGTTCCCACCGACGGCGACGACGGCGACCTCCTGCACCACGCCCTGCCCATCAAGAACCGCCGCCACGACCCGGGACTGCCGGCCGCCGAGCAGGTGGGAGTCGATTTCCTGCAACTGGTGCGCACCGGTCTGCGCCGGCCGGACGATCCGGTGATCCGCGACACGCTGACCGTCGTGGATGCCCTGCTGCGGGTGGTGACGCCCAGCGGCCCGTCCTGGTACCGGTACAACGGCGACGGTTACGGCGAACACTCCGATGGGCGCCCCTTCGACGGCACCGGCCATGGACGGGCCTGGCCGCTGCTCAATGGCGAGCGTGGGCATTACCAGCTCGCGGCCGGCCAGGACCCGCTCCCGGAGCTGGAATCCATGGTGCGCATGGCCGGGGTGGGCAGCATGCTGCCCGAGCAGGTCTGGGAACACCCGCCGCTGCCTGGGCGTGGCCTGTATCCGGGACGGCCCAGCGGCTCGGCCATGCCGCTGGCGTGGGCCCACGCCGAGTTCATCAAACTGGTGGTGTCCCGCTGTCAGGGGGCGCCCTTCGACCGCTCGAACCGGGTCTGGCAGCGCTACCACGGCGAGGCGCCGGAGGCCCGAGTCGCCATCTGGCTGGCCCAGGCACCCCTGACCACCGTCGCGCCGGGCCAGCGCCTGCTGGTCTGTCTGCGCGAACCGGCAACGGTGCACTGGGGCGTCAACGGCTGGCAGAACGTACGGGATACGCCCACCGGCGAGGCCACACTCGGGCATTTCAACGCCGAACTGGCCATCGAGGGGTTGGAACCCGGCGCCACGGTGGAATTCACCTGCCGCAGCCGCCGCGACGGAACCTGGCTGGGACGCGATTTCCGGATCACGGTGCAGGCGGCACCGGACACACGCCCGAGGGAATGAGCGCCGCCGAAGCGTCCCCGCAGTCACGCTGGCTGGTCAGCATTGCGGTGATGCTGACCACGGTGATGGTCATTCTGGATATGACCATCGTCAACGTCAGCCTGCCCCATATGATGGGTACCCTGGGCGCGACCGCCGACGAAATCACCTGGGTGCTGACCTCCTACATCGTCGCCGAGGCCATCACCATCCCCATGACCGGCTACCTCAGCGGGCGCTTCGGCCGCCGGCAGGTGATGCTGGTGAGCATCGCCGGGTTCGTACTCGCTTCGGCGGTGGCCGGCCAGTCCCATTCCCTGTTCCAGATGGTCACCGCCCGCATCGCCCAGGGCGCCTTCGGCGCCTCCCTGATCCCTCTGTCCCAGTCGGTGATGGTGGACACCTTCCCGCCCGCCGAACGGGGCAAGGCCATGGCGCTGTGGGGCATGGGAATCATGGTGGGCCCCATACTGGGTCCCACCCTGGGAGGCTACATCACCCAGCATTTCGGCTGGCCGTGGGTGTTCTACATCAACGTGCCGGTGGGGGCGATCAATCTGCTGATGGTTGCCCGCCTGGTGCACCAGACCGAAACCCGCTCGGTGCGTACCGACTGGCTTGGGGCCTTTCTGATGGCGGCCGGCATCGGCAGCCTGCAGGTGGTCCTGGACCGGGGGAATCAGGAAGGCTGGTTCAGCTCCCATCTGATCGAGGTGCTGTCGGTGCTCGCGGCCGGCGCTCTGGCGTGGTTCACCGTGCGCAGCCTGCGCCGTTGCGACAGCGTGGTGAACCTGCGCCTGTTCCGGGACCCCAACCTGGCGGCGGCATCGCTGATGATAGGCGCCTTCGGGCTGGGTCTGTTCGGCACCATCGCCCTGCAGCCCATCATGCTGGAACGCCTGTTCGACTATCCGGCGCAGACCGCCGGGCTGGTGATGGCGCCCCGCGGCATCGGCAGTGCCCTCAGCATGTTCCTGGTATCACGTCTCATCAACCGCTACGACTCGCGCCTGCTGGTGGGCGCCGGACTGTTGATCTCGGCGGCGGGTACCTATGTCATGAGCTGGTACAACCTGTCCATCGACCCCGCCTGGGTGATATGGCCGGGCGCCGTGCAGGGAATCGGAATGGGCATGATCTTCGTGCCCCTGTCCACCCTGGCCTTCGAGACCCTGCCCAAGGCATCGGTGGATGAAGGATCGGGACTGTTCAATCTGCTGCGTACGATCGGGGGCTCGGTGGGCATCTCCATTGCCGGCACCGTCTATACGCGCTCCAGCCAGGCGGCCTGGAACCAGATCGGCGGTCATATTCAGCGCTGCAACCCCGCCGTGCACTCCTGGTTGGGTGCCCTGGGCCTCAATCTCCATGCCCCTGCGGCGCCGGCCCTGTTGGCCCGGTTGCTGGGACGCCAGGCCAGCATGGTGGGATTCGTGGACACCTTCTGGCTCATCACCCTGAGCTTCGTGGCCATGGCGCCTCTACTGCTGCTGGTACGCCGGGCACAACAGCCGGCAGCGGCGCCGATCAGCCGTAGCGACCGGTGATGTAGTCCTCGGTCTCTTTACGGTCGGGTTTGGTGAAGATCACGTTGGTGTCGTCGAACTCGATCAATTCGCCCAGATACATGAACGCCGTATAGTCCGACACGCGGGCGGCCTGCTGCATGTTATGGGTGACGATGACGATGGTGTAGTCGTCCTTGAGCTCGCTGATCAGCTCCTCGATCTTGAGGGTGGAAATGGGATCCAGCGCCGACGCCGGCTCGTCGAGCAGCAGCACTTCCGGTTTGACCGCGATCGCCCGGGCGATACACAGACGCTGCTGCTGACCGCCCGACAACTGGGTGCCGATCTGCCGCAGCTTGTCCTTGACCTCATCCCAGATGGCCGCCTTGCGCAGGGCCCACTCCACCCTCTCGTCCATCTTGTTGCGCGACAGGCGTTCGTACAGCCGCACGCCGAAGGCGATGTTGTCGTACACCGACATGGGGAAAGGGGTGGGCTTCTGGAACACCATGCCCACCTTGGCCCGCAGCAGGTTGGGATCCTGGTCCTTGTCCAGTACGTTGCGCCCGTCCAGGACGATCTCCCCGCTGGCGCGCTGATCCGGATACAGCTCGTAGATACGGTTCATGCACCGCAGCAGTGTGGACTTGCCGCACCCGGAAGGACCGATGAACGCCGTCACCCGATTCTGGGGAATCGTCAGGCTGATGGACTTCAGGGCCCGGTATTTGCCGTAGTAGAAGTTCAGGTCGCGGACCACCATTTTGTGGTCGGAAGTTTCGGCCTGCGCAGCGCTGCCTTCCGCCGTTCGATCGCGGGCAGCGGCGGACACATCAATGGACCGGGTGGTCACTCCGCCGTTCAATCCTTCTGCTTCGTCGTAGTTCATGGCATCAATAGCTCGACTGGCGCGTTCGCAGCAGAACGCGCGCAAGAATGTTGAGGAACAGAATACTGAAAGTGATGAGCAGAGCCCCGGCCCAAGCCAGATGCTGCCAGTCATCATAGGGGCTCATGGCGAACTGGAAGATGACCACCGGCAGGTTGGCGATGGGCTCGTTGAGGGTGGAGCTCCAGAACTGGTTGTTCAGGGCTGTGAACAACAGCGGCGCGGTCTCGCCGCTGATCCGGGCAACCGCCAGCATCACCCCGGTGAGGATACCGGCCCGGGCCGCCCGATAGACGATCATGATGATCACCTTCCACTGCGGCGCCCCCAGCGCGGCGGCCGCCTCCCGCAGAGTGTCGGGCACCAGACGCAGCATGTCCTCGGTGGTGCGCACCACCACCGGCAGCACGATGAGCGCCAGGGCAAGGGCGCCGGCCCAGCCGGAAAAGTGCCCCATGGTCACCACCACCACTTCGTAGATGAACACGCCCAGGATGATGGAGGGCGCGCTGAGCAGGATGTCGTTGACGAACCGCACGACCGGGGCCATCTTGGAACCGCGCCCGAACTCGGAAAGATAGGTGCCTGCCAGAATGCCCATGGGCGTGCCGATGACCGTGCCCATGGCGGTCATCATCAGACTGCCGACGATGGCGTTGGCCAGACCGCCGGCGCTGCCCGGCGGCGGCGTCGGTTGGGTCAGCACGTCCAGGTTGATCCACGGCAATCCCTGCCTGAGCAGCGTCCACAACAGCCACACCAGCCAGAACAGTCCGAATACGGTCGCCAGCACGGAGACGGTCAGGTTGAATCCGTTGATGAATCGCCGCCTTGTGTACAGATCGAACATGGGGCGCCTCAGGTCCGTTGGCCTTCCCGCGCGGTCAGGCGCAGCAGCATCAGCTTAGCCAACGCCAATACCAGGAACGTAATGAAGAACAGAATCAGTCCCAACGCGATCAGCGACGAGGTGTACATCTGGCCCACGGCCTCGGTGAACTCGTTGGCCAGTGTGGAGGAAATGGTATTGCCCGGCATGAACAGGGAGCTGCTTATGCTGTGGGCATTGCCGATCACGAAAGTCACCGCCATCGTTTCCCCAAGGGCCCGTCCCAGCCCCAGCATGACGCCCCCCATCACGCCCACCTTGGTATAGGGCAGCACCACATGGCGCACCACCTCCCAGGTGGTGGCACCGAGACCGTAGGCCGATTCCTTGAGTACCGGCGGCACGATTTCGAAGACATCGCGCATGACCGCCGTCATGAACGGGATCACCATGATCGCCAGTATCAGCCCGGCCGTGAACATGCCTATGCCCATGGGCGGACCCTGAAAGAGATTCCCTATCACCGGCCAGTCGCCCAGATGATCGGTCAGCCAAGGCTGGGCGTGGTCGGCAAACAGGGGGGCGAATACGAACAGGCCCCACATGCCGTAGATGATGCTGGGAATGGCCGCCAGCAGCTCGACGGCGATGCCAATGGGCCGCTTCAGCCAGCGGGGGCTGAGCTCGGTGATGAACAACGCGATCCCGAAGCTCACCGGGATACCGATGATCATGGCCAGCAGGGAGGTCGCCAGGGTACCGAAGATGGCCACCGCGGCGCCGAATTGATCGGTCACCGGATTCCATTCGGTACTCCACAGAAAACCGACCCCGAATTTCTGGATCGCAGGCCAGGCGCCAATGAGCAGCGACACCATGATGGCGATGATGACCACCAGCACCATACCTGCGAAAAACCGGGTGGCGACTCGGAACAGGCGGTCCAGAAGCACACCACGCTGCATGCGCCCGATTGTCTGTGCCGATCCACCCGGAGCCACCATGGCGCTATCCTGCTGGCCGTTCAAAACTCGATGTCTCCAGGCGCAGTCTGACAAGAACGTAATTGCGGAGGCGTCGCCCTTGGGCGACGCCTCCGCACCTTATCACAGCAGCCGATATCCGGCTACGCGCAGGCGCTTACTGCACCATCTCCGCGGTCCAGACCGGGTTGCCCTGCTGGTCCATGATGTTGCGGTGCCAGGTGGTCTCCACCAGCTTGACGACACTGGCCGGCATCGGCACGTAATCCAGCTTCTCCGCCATCTGCTGACCGTGATGGTAAGCCCAGTCGAAGAACTTGAGCACCGCCTTGGCCGTATCCGGATTGGCCTGGTTCTTGTACACCAGGATGAAGCTGGCGCCCGTGATCGGCCAGCTGTCCTTGCCGGGCTGGTCGGTCAACACCATGTAGAACCCGCTGGCGTGGGCCCAATCCGCGTTGGCGGCAGCGGCCTGGAAGGTCTCGCTGGTGGGATCGACGTAGTTGCCCGCCTCATTGCGCAGCTTCACATGGGTCATGTGATTCTGCAGCGCATAGGCATACTCCACATACCCGACCGAGCCCTTGATGCGCTTGACATAGGAGGCGACGCCCTCGTTGCCCTTGCCGCCGACACCGGTGGGCCAGGCCACCGACTTGTCGTTGCCCACCTGATTCTTCCAGTCGCTGCTGACCTTGGACAGGAAGTTGGTGAAGATCCAGGTGGTGCCGGAGCCGTCGGAGCGATGCACGACAGTGATCGCCTTGTTGGGCAGCTTCACACCGGGATTCTCCTTGGCGATGCTCGGGTCGTTCCACTTCTTGACCTTGCCCAGGAAGATGTTCGCCAACACCTCGTTGCTGATCTTCAGCTCACCGGAACGGATGCCGGGCAGATTCACGACCGGGACCACACCGCCCATGATCATGGGGAACTGCATGAGGCCGGCCTCCTGGAGCTCCGCGGGCTTCAGCGGCGCATCGGAAGCGCCGAAATCCACGGTCTTGGCCTTGATCTGCTTGATGCCGCCGCCGGAACCGATGGACTGGTAGTTCAACTTCACGCCGGTCTGCTTGGCGTAGGCGTCAGCCCACTTGGCATAGACCGGATACGGGAAAGTTGCCCCGGCACCGGAAATCTGGCTCACACCGCCAGCGCTGGCCGTGCCCATGAAGGCCACGGACAGCAGCGTCGCAGCCGCCACCGTACCTTTCGCAAGCTGTCTAAACATGTTGGTCCCCTTGTATGACAATTTAATTACGAAGCACAAAAAGCTCGACTGGCCGGAAGATCAGCCTTCCGTACCGTGAGTTTAGGGTGAATTTCCGTTCAGCGGGCGCCAGTCTATAGCCGCCATATGACAGTTGTATTACGGTCGGGGGATCAGTAAACAGCGACAGCGACACCGATGGGCCAGCTGGAAGGAAGGCGGCTGTTTAGATAATGAAATGACATTTGTTCTCAAGGCTTCAGGGGGGCCCGGGGACGCAGCCGCCGGCTCGCGCCCGGACAGGGGACGGGACATCAACCGCCCCCTTGACCCCCGGCCCTCAGCGCGCGGCCTTGCGCCGATAGAAGCCCGCTGATTGTCTGACGGAAACACCCATCAGGCGGGCGCGTCGGAACCAGGCTTCGGCCAGGTCACTGGGCAGATGCTCGTGCAAGGTGGCGTGAAAGAGCTCCAACCAGTCGTCCACCAGCTCGTCGTTGACCCCGACGGCCAGATGCTTGCCCGCCACATCGTACTGGTCGGGGCGATAGCGCCGGCCTCCCAACGCCATCCACCAGAAATGAGTCAGCCTGGCCTTGTGGAGCGTCCAGTCGCCGACCATGAGGAATGGCACCGCCAGGGTCGGGTGCGTCTGCACCCGATCGTAGAAATCATCCACCACGGCAGCCATTCGCTGCCACCCGATCCGGGCATGGGTCTTTCGCAGCCGTTCATCCCGGCAGTTCGCCTCCATGGACAAGCCTCAGCGCACGGTTTATTGATGCATTTGGTATACATGTTCGTCGCGCTGGGGTCAAGCCGGCCCCGCGCAGTCCGCCCCCAGCCGGCTGCGACCTCATGGTCAGGGCCGCCGACCTCTGTCGGCCCCCGAAGCCGTCGCCGCCACGGCATCCGACGGGACCATCGGTACGCGGCCCAGCCCTGGAGACCCACTCGGCGGCGCCCTGTGTAAGGTCCGCGTTTACCCCACGACTAAGAGGTTGTCATCGCAGCGAAGCGGACGGCTTCACGATGCACCAACGTAGGCAGTGTCGAGGGAGAATCCATATGAACAGCAAACCGCCTGTTGCCCTGTCGGCGATCAGTGGGCTCCTGGCCCTGGGGACCGTCGCGACCGTTCCTGCGGTGCAAGGTGCACCGGCCTTTGAACAGTGCTTCGGGATTGCCAAAGCCCACATGAACGACTGTGCCGCCGGCAAGCACTCGTGCGCCGGCACCGCAACCCGAGATCGCCAAAGCGACGCCTTCGTGTTGCTACCGAAAGGTGTTTGTTCCAAGATCGCCGGGGGCGGAAGCACTCCCCGGGAAGCGGAGAACGCCCAGGGCAACACAGCCGACCCTGGCTGATACCCGCTGTGACCGCCGCGCGCTGCCCATCACCCGGCATCGCGACCGTCGGCTCACGGCTCACATGGCACGCAAACAACCAACCAGGAGAGCAAGTCATGCGTGATACTCGATTGATCATGAGCGCCGCCCTTACCGGACTGGTGGCATTGGCCGGGACCTCCACGCCGGCGATGGCCGCTGACCATGCATCCATGCAGAAATGCTACGGCATCAACAAGGCACACATGAACGACTGTGCCAGTGCCGATCACGGCTGCAAGGGCATGGCCACCAAGGCACGGGACCCGCAATCGTATGTCTATGTCCCCAAGGGCGTATGCCAGAAGATCGCCGGCGGCAGCACCACGGCCGGTAAGAGCGGATCCGGCAGCATGAACGGCGGCGGCAGCATGGGCGGCAGCGGCGGTATGTAAGCCCGCCCGGCCCGGCGGCCCGCCATCGGCAGTGGCCTGTACTGCCGGCGGAGGCCCGGCGACCCGCCGGTCGCCGGGCCGGACCGCCAAAGGAGAGCAGGGACCGTGACCAAACCACCCAGTTGCAACGGCACAACGCAGGCCCTGCCCTGCCGGGCCGGAATCGGACTGCGCAGCCCCCATTACCAGCCGGTGCTCGAACAGCAACCGGATCTGGGGTGGCTGGAGGTGCATAGCGAAAACTACTTCGCTGCCGGGGGCCCCGCCCTGCACTACCTGGAACGCATCCGCGAACGTTACCCGCTGAGCCTCCACGGGGTGGGTTTGTCCCTGGGCTCCGCCGATCCGCTGAACCCCCATCATCTGGACCGGCTGGGCCGCCTTGTGGAGCGCTTCGAACCCGCAGTGATCTCGGAGCACCTGTCCTGGAGCTCAGTGGACGAGCGCTATCTGCACGACCTGCTTCCCCTGCCTCACACCCGCGAGGCAATCACCCATGTGGCCAACCGCGTCCAGCAGCTGCAGGACTATCTTGGCCGGGAAATACTGCTGGAAAACATTTCCGATTATCTGCGCTACGAGCACGCCGATTTCGCCGAATGGGAATTCCTGGCTGAAACGGTACAGGCCGCAGGCTGCGGACTGCTGCTCGACGTCAACAATGTCTATGTCAATGCCGTCAACCATCGATTCGATCCGTACCTCTACATCGACCACATCCCGGCCGGGCAGGTACGGGAGATCCATCTGGCCGGCCACACGCTGAACCGGGTGGGCGAGCAGGAGCTGCTGATCGACACCCACAACAGGCGTGTCGCCCCGCAGGTCTGGGACCTGTACCGGTACACGGTGAGTCGTATGGGCCCGCGCCCCACGCTGATCGAATGGGATGCGGACATTCCCGCTCTGGACGTGCTGCTGGAAGAGGCCGCCACGGCGGATGCCATACAGGAGAGCGGTCATGCCGTCCCTGCATGAGCTGCAGCGCGCCTTCGCCGATGCCATCTTCCACGACCCCGGTGTCGTTCCGGCCCCGCCCGACGGCATCCCGGCCGGAGCCCCCATGGAGGTCTACCGGAACAACGTGTTCACCAATCTGAGCGACGGGCTGTCCAGCATCTACAGCGCCGTACATGCCCTGGTCGGCGAACAATTCTTCGAGCACACCGCCGGACAGTATGTCCTCGCGACGGCGTCGCGGAGCGGCAACCTCAACGATTTCGGAGCCGACTTCGCCGCTTTCCTCACCCACTTCGAGCCGGCCCGGGGACTGCCCTATCTACCCGATGTGGCACGCGTGGAATGGCTGATCCATGAAGCGCTGTTGGCAGCCGATGCAGACCCCATGGACCCGGCAACGCTGGCCGAGTTGTCGCCGGCGGACTATGGAACCATCCGGTTCGAGCTCCACCCATCGGTGCGCCTGATGGAATCCGATTATCCGCTGCTGCGCATCTGGGAACTGTGCCAAACGGCTGACGACGGCGACGAACAGCCGGCCATCAACCTCGATGAAGGCGGCGCGAGACTGCTTGTCGCACGGCCTCGCCTGCAGGTCGACATGACGGCCCTGCGACCCGGCGAATACGCTTTTCTGGATGCCATCGTGCAGGGGCTGCCCTTCGAAACGGTGTGTACCCGCGCCTTGAGTGTGGACGCCGACCTGGACATCGGCAGCACCATCCGCCAGCAGGTAACCGAGGGCCTGATCGTCGGCTGGTGTTCCTGACCGCAGAGCAACCACCACGGCTCACGCGTCGCCCTCGCAAGCGGGCGTCACAAACAGCATCAATGTCAACATACCGTCAAGTTCTCCATTGGATTACGTCAAGCGCTGCTTTATCCTTGCCGCCGGAAGTCGCCGCCCTTCATCGTGGCGCAACACACGCTGTCTCTCGCCGGGCTGTTCGCAGTACGCGGTTTCGTCCCGGAGCAGCCGTTCCGCATGCGCTTCCAGTGCACCTACGTTCAAAAATTCCGGAGGTAATCCATGGCTGACATCAAGGACAAGAACCTTTCGCGTCGTTCCCTGCTCAAGGGCGTGGTTACGCTCGCCGGCGCTGCGGCCGGCTCGGCCGTGCTGGCCACCAACCAGGCGTTCGCCGCCAAGGCCCCCAAGGCCGCCATGCAGTACCAGGATCACCCGAAGAACGGCAATGATTGCAGCAAGTGCATGCAGTTCATTCCCGGCGGCTCGCCCAAAGCCATGGGCACCTGCAAGGTGGTCGCGGGCTCCGTCAGCCCCCACGGCTACTGCCTGGCGTTCACGCCCAAGTAAGTCCGGTCCGGCGGGAATCAGGCCGGCTGCAGGTGTCTGCAGCCGGCTTTTTTTGGCTTGCGGAAATCGAGGGAGAAGAAACGGAGGGCCCGCCGAGGTGACGGGCGACCCCTCAGCCTGCGGCGCTTCTGCGCAGGCCGTCCATCAGGTTGCCGACCGCCCGATCCAGCAACGGAACGTCCTCCAAAGGCGTTGCGCTGCCGCGTCTGAGCTCGGCGGCCAGCCCATGCAGTGTCATGTCCCGGGCTTTCAGCCCCTTGCGGTTGGTAAACAGGTAAGTGCCGGTCACCCGGCTGATCCAGGTCAGGCGCACACGCGAGGTGGACCCGTCTTCTTCCAGAAACTCCACCCAACTGCCCACTGCCAGGTTGCACGCCTGCTCGAGGTAGTCATCGTCGGCCTGTTCGGGATCGGCGACGTCCGGCTCGTCCTGGAGGGTGATCTCCTCCACTTCGAGTCCGCTTTCCTGCAGCAGCTCACGGATGGCCCCGACCGATGCGCCACCGGCGTCCTCCATTGGCATGTCCGGGTTCCCGGCGGCCGGCACCGGTTCGGCCGTCGAGGCGCCGGCGGTGAGCTCGCCGATCTCGCGCGCCGCGGGATCCGCTTCGCCGGCC
Source organism: Gammaproteobacteria bacterium (assembly GCA_035266965.1). GTDB lineage: Bacteria > Pseudomonadota > Gammaproteobacteria > DATFLG01 > DATFLG01 > DATFML01. The sequence goes on along the minus strand of DATFML010000251.1, from coordinate 4,653 downwards.
GCAGGCGGCGAAGCCGTCTCCGGGTCTTCGGCACCGCGTCCCGCGGCATTCACCGCGCGGGCGTGACAGTCGGCCAGAATGGACAGGAACCGGTCACGCACCTCCGGCTCCACGGAAATCATGCCCATGCCTTCCTTCAGGCGCATCAGCAGTCCCGGCAACAATCTGACCAGCCGCTTGCGGTCCGCGGCCGTCTGCTTGGGCGCGACGCTCCAGATGAGGTCGTCCATGGTTTCCACCGCCTGGCGATAGCTCTCGCTGTCGCTGCCTTCCTTGGCACAGAGCACGAACAGCAGGTTCTTCCAGTGGGTCGCGAGAAATGACCGCACCACTTCGCGCAGCTGCTCCGACTCGGCGCGCCGCTGCACCTCTTCCTGGGCGATGGACTTGGCCACCACCACGCGTTCTTTGTCCTCCATGGCCTTGGTGGACTGCTGCACCTGTGCCTCGGCCAGGCGCGCCTCCTGCTCCAGGAACTGCTCGAATTCCTCCAGCAGCTCGCTGAAGATCTCCACGTCATCCTCGAACTCATCGATGACGCGCTGGACCAGAGCTTCCATCTTCTTATACAGACGCTCGTCATCGTCGGCATCCCAGCCGATCGCCGCCTCCGCCAACCGGTTGACCAGTCGGCGCGCGGGATGGGACTTGCGGGCGAAGAAGGTCCGGTCGAGCATCACGACCTTGAGCACCGGAATCTGCAGCCGGCCGATGAGGGCCTTCATGGCATCCGGTATGTCCTTGTCGTCCAGGATGTAGTCGAACAGCATGGCCACGATGTCGATGGTCATGTCGTCGGTGGGCGAGAGCGACTGGCCGATCTCGGAGCTCTTCAGTCCACGCAGCACATTGGTGGCACCGCCGGCCCCGGTGACGCCACCGAACCCGAAGCCCCCGGCTCCGATGCCGCCGCCCTGACCGTGCTGCAATTGGGTCAACGCGCCTACCACGCCGCCGGGGCCGAATCCGCCGGCGGCACCCGGAGCGCCGCCGTAACCCATGCCACCGCCGGTGCCGTAACCGCCGCCGCCCATGCCTCCGCCCATGCCTCCACCGAGCGGCATCCCGCCGCCGGTGCTGCGGGACAGCAACTGCTGCAGCACCGCGAACACATCCTGATCCGGACCGTCCGCCTCGTCCGTCCAGCCATACTGCCCCTCGCCCCCGCCGCCTTCCCCCTGGGGGGGCGCCTGCACCGGGCCCGCTCCCATGCCGGGGCGCCTCTTCACGCTCAGGCGAATCTTGGGGAGCACTCCGCTTTCCACCAGAAACTGATTGAGCTCCTGGTAGATGGGCGGCAGATCGGCCACCACGTAACGGTCGAACAGCTTGAGAATAATGAGCCGTACCTTGACCCCGGAGCCGATGACCTGGCAGGCGTCCGAAAAGGCGTTGCAGATCACCTCCGGCCCGACCGGGTTGCCGCAACGCTTCAGTTCCGGGTCGTTCAGCAGCAGGCCCATGCGCCTGTCCAGGGCACCCAGCGCTTCCTTGCTGGCCGTGTTGATCTTGCCGACCATGTTGGTCACGGCCAGGGATTCTTCCAGCTCGTCGGTCTCCACCAGACTCAGCGACAGTTCCGAATCCTGAAGCTCGCCGGCCTCGGCGGTACGCCCGCCGTTCGTCTCATTGTCAAAGCCCGCCTCGAAGTTGTCCTTGAAGCCCGTCTCAATGGACTGGCGTTTGATCCGGACCTCGCGCATGGCGTCGAAGTACAGGCTCTGCACCGCATTGCTTTCGGCCTTTTCGGCCAACTCGAACAGCGCGTCGTCGACCTTGTCCAGCATACCGGTCAGCGAAGCGGTCAACCGCTCGCTGGCTCGCCTGCGGCACTCTTTCAACAAGCGCGCCGCTTCAGCGGGACCTGGATTCTTGCGGGATTTGCCAAACTCGTCCATATGGATGATGTTCATCTGCCTGCTCTCTGTTGCTGGCTGGACATCCGCTCCAGTGCCTTGCCCATCTGTCTGGCTTTTATAGATAGCACAGGGCGCCATCCGGTTTTTGTGACTGCGCCCTCAAAATTTGTCTATGGCTGCCGTATAGTTAACCCACAGTAAACCTTGCCAACGAAAACAACGACCAGGACCGTGCGACCATGACGGCAGCGAACCCATCTCCCCCCCCGAACCTTCCCGCGAAAGCCAGGGCATGGGTCGCCGACGCCTCCAGTCTGGTCTCCCCGCCGGATGTCTGCGTGCGCCTGCTGGAGCTGGTGGAGACACCCGAGACCTCGGCGTCCGACCTGGGCACCGTGCTCAGCCAGGACCCCAACCTCACGGCACGCTTGCTGCGCATCGTCAACAGCTCCTACTACAACTTCCCGTCCCGTATCGACACCGTCTCGCGCGCCGTCACCGTGGTCGGTATCCGCGAGCTCTACAGCCTCGTGCTGGCGGTCTCCGCCGTGCAGGTGTTCACCCGCATTCCGGCCCAGCTGGTGAATATGGACACCTTCTGGCGTCACAGCATCTACTGCGGCCTGATCGGGCGCGGTCTGGCCCGTCGGCGGCGCATCCTCCATCCCGAACGACTGTTCATCGCCGGCCTCCTACACGATATCGGCAGTCTTTTGCTCTACCAAAGGGTGCCGGAGAAGGCCCGGGAATTGCTGCTGGCGGCCGCCGGCGACGAGCAGGCGTTGTACGAGGCGGAGTTCGCTACGCTGGGCTTCAGCCACGCGGATCTGGGCGGCCTGATGATGGAACTGTGGAAACTGCCGGCGCCGTTGCAGGAAGCCGTGCGTTTTCACCATTCCCCGGGGCAGGCGCAGGAGGGAAAGCTGGAGGCGGCCATCGTGCACATCGCCGAGGCGCTGGCCAACCGTTCCGAGATCGGCGCGTTCTGCGAAGAGCCTTCGGAAAACACAACCGTGAAACCGGAAGCATGGGACGCGCTGGGCCTGCCGGAATCGGAGCTCGACGAAGAAGAGCTCATCGGGGAAGCCGGCCTGCAGTTCACCGAAACCGCCACCATCCTGCGGGCCAGCGGCTAGACCGACGGTTGTTGCTGCCATAGAGACAATCAAAAAGCGCCACGGAAAGCACGGAAAACACGGACGAAATCAAATAGGCCGGCGGCAAGCGGGCCGCGTGGAACGGACTGGGCTTCTCGTGGCTCAGCCCGAACCACATACCGAGCTTGCAGCGACGTAGGGTGCAATAACCGAAGGGCATTGCACCAATGACCGCCGTTGTTCGGTGCAATGCGCTGCGCTTATTGCGCCCTACGTAACCCGTCCGTGTTTTCCGTGCTTTCCGTGGCGCTTGTATTGCTTCTAATTTTCCCTGGATTCCGTGGGTTCCGTGGCTCTCACAAAACTTTTCGGATATCCGGCGCAATGCGCGTTGCTTATTGTGCCCTACGTTTTTCGCCTTTCACTCGTCCGTGTTTTCCGTGCTTTCCGTGGCGCTTGTATTGCTTCTAATTTTCCGTGGATTCCGTGGGTTCCGTGGCTCTCACAAGACTTTTCGGATATCCGGCGCGATGCGCGTTGCTTATTGTGCGCTACGTTTTTCGCCTTTCACTCGTCCGTGTTTTCCGTGCTTTCCGTGGCGCTTGTATTGGTTCTTGAATTTTCCGTGGATTCCGTGGCTCTTTGATGACAAGGGCGGACTTCGCCGCGTCAGAAGCGCTGCTTGGCGAACCACGGGATCATGCGCTCGAACGCGGCCTCGATCTTGTCCATGGATGTGGAATAGCTGATGCGCAGGGAATTGGGACAGCTGTCTCCGAAGGTGTCGCCCGGCACCGTGCACACGCCGGTCTCCTTGAGCAGCCGGATTGCCACGTTGGTGCCATCGGTATTGGGTGGCAGTGAGGGAAAGATGTAGAAGGCGCCCTGGGGCATGTAACCGCTGAGATGGGGGGTTTCCGCCACCAACTGCACGACCCGGTCACGCCGGCGCTGGTACTCCGCCACCATGTCGGCGACGCAGGTCTGGTCACCTTTCAACGCGGCGACGCCCGCCCACTGGGCCGGCGTGTTGGCGACCGTGGTGGTGAAGATGTGATAGCGGCGCAGCATCTTGATGACACCCTGGCTCGAAACCACCCAGCCGATACGCAGTCCCGGCATGCTGAATGTCTTGGAAAAACTGCTGATGGCCATGACGTGATCCAGGTCGGCCGTGCAGTTGATGACACTCGGGTACTCCAACCCGTCCAGCACGACGTGATCGTAGACCTCATCGCTGATCACCTTCACGCCACGATAGGCCGCCTCCTGTACGATGGCTTCCACCGTCTCCCGGGGATAGACCGTACCGGTGGGATTGCTGGGCGAGTTGAGCACGATCGCGAACGTGCGCATGCCGATGCTGTCGATGACCTGCTGGGGATCGAGCTGGTGGCCATGCTCGGCGCGGGTGGGAATGGCCTTGACCTCGCCGCCGTTCATCCGAATCAGCGGTGCGAACAAGGGAAAGCTGGGATCCGGGAGCAGAAATTGCCGACCCGGCGCGGCAGTCGCGCTCAGCGCCAGATAGATCGCTTCGGTGGCGCCGGTGGTGACCAGTATGTTCTCTTCGACGATCTCCCGCTCGAACCGATCGCGATAGTATTCCTTCAGTGCCGTCAGCAGCTCCGGGAGACCGGCATCCATGGTGTAGCCGGTCTGCCCCGCCTGCAACGCCCGCACATGCTCGTCGATGA